>NSIA01000182.1 GCA_002737585.1 Planctomycetaceae bacterium
AGAAGCTGACGATCGGCAAGGACTTCACCACCATCGTTGATGGCGGCGGCAAGACCAAGGACATCCAGGGTCGCATTGAGCAGATCAAGAGCCAGATCGAAGGCACCACCAGCGACTACGACCGTGAGAAGCTCCAGGAGCGTCTCGCGAAGTTGGCTGGCGGCGTTGCCCAGATCAACGTCGGTGCAGCCACCGAAGTTGAAATGAAGGAGAAGAAGGCTCGCGTTGAGGATGCACTCCATGCGTGCCGCGCAGCTGTCGAAGAGGGCATCCTCCCCGGCGGCGGCGTTGCAGTATTGCGCACCCGCAAGGCGCTTGAGAAGCTCAAGAAGGATCTTGAAGGCGACGAGAAGGTTGGCGTTGACATCGTGCTGCGCGCTCTCAGTTCACCGATCAAGCAGATTGCTGCAAACGGCGGACTCGATGGCAGCTTGGTCGCCCAGAAGGTTGAGGATTCGTCCGACACCAACTTCGGCTTCAACGCTGCTACTGGCGAGTACGAAGACTTGGTCAAGAGCGGCATCATTGTGCCAACCAAGGTGGAGCGCGTGGCTCTGCAGAACGCCGCGAGTATCGCGTCGCTCTTGCTCACCACCGAGTGCGCCATCGTTGACGTCAAGGAAAAGAAGAAGGCCGCCGGCGGTCACAGTCACGGCGAAGAGGACTATTGAGTAGATAGATTCTTCGACAGCGCGTGACGATTTCGTCTCGCAAATCAAAGCCGCCCGCCCCAGCAACGGGGCGGGCGGCTTGTTTCTTGGCTGACGCTGAGTGTGTCGCCAATTGCAGGCGGCTTGTTCCTTGGCTGTCGCGGAGTGTGGCGCCAATTTTTGTCTATGTGAATCAGCCCATGGCCGCCAGGATGCGCGCAGTATCAATTGGATTTATCGGGGTGGCCAGGTGACCGCCTGTCGGGGCCATGCGCTCGGCGACCATGGTTCGTAGTTCTGGTGTGCCAGTGACGCCCATGGCCTGAATGGCGCGAAATGCCGCCGCCGCGCGCGCCACGGCGCATGGCGCGGAGAGTTCCACCTGCAGTGGGAACATGCGCCGCAAGACGTGCATATTCCGCGGCAAAACAACAGCTGTAGCAATGACTGTGCAATCGGCGACTGGTTCTCCACTGTCGGCTTCGCGCGGAAGTGCGCGCATCCCAAGCAGCGATACAAACATGCGTAGTGCAGAGGGTCGTAACTCCTCCACGCGGCGCACGATCAGCGCGTCACGGTCATCAATGGACCGCAGTACGCGCGCCATGTGCTTCGCATCACGAATCCACGCGGCGTCAACTTCCAATGTTCGTTGATCAGCATCACGGGCAATAGCGCGCGCGATGATTTGTTTGCCGCAATCATCCGGACCAGTGATCAGCGTGTCTTCTAAGACTCGCCCGGCGGCCACCGCACGGTCGACGGCATCTTCAAGAATGGCAATGATCCGAGGCGCGCCCATGAACTGTCGCGTGGTAGCCACGTCCATGAAGTGCGCTGGATCACCCAACGTGCGCGTGCCGGCGTGCATAGTCCTTGCGTCACGATGTTCAGACATGAGATCGCCTCCGGGCGGTAGTGGCCGCCGCTTGTTTGATGAATGGCAGCAACGCCGCTGCACTTCTAAGAATTCACGACACGCACCAGTGCATGCCTTGGTTGATCTGGCAAAGGTAGAGCGCTCATCAGCCCGCCCGAAATCGACTGCCATTTTTCTTGGCAATTGTGCGAAATACTGTGATGGGCGAATCGCACACCATGCGAACGACAATCCCCACTCAACCCCGCTGCGCGCGATCAACAACCTGCAGCGCCACCACAATGCCAATCACCACCATGATTGAAACAATGGCCGCCAAGATCCCGTACAGCAATCGTTGACGCGGTGAAACGCGGGTCCGCGGCGCATGCGCTTGAAACTGCGGTTGCATCGCGAACGGATACGCGGCCGCGCGGGATTCGGGAATTGGCGGAAGTGGTGGCAACGGTCGTGCCGTGCCCCCTCCAGAACTCGAGCCTGCCGCCCGCGCCCCAGCGGCTGGCAGATCGCTTGCTCTGACAGGTGGCAATGAATTCGCGCCGGCGCCCGGAAGATCGCTCACCCCCACGGTTGGCGGGTCGTCCGCTCCAACAGGTGGCTGGTCATCCGCACCTACGGCCGGCGGCTGCGCGGACGCCTCTGGCTCGGGAGTCAAATCGAAGTTGAGCGGCTCATCAACCATCGCGCACTCACGATTCGCTTTCCACCATGCGGTGCATCGCTCTGATCTCATCATGCACGCGCTTGCGAAGTTCAGCTGGTTCCACCACGCGGGCATTGCTGCCAATTCCCAACACCCACCACACCAATTCATCGAATCCAGCAACCGTTGCAGTAAATCGCACCGTGCCGTCAGCGAGCGTCTGGAAGTGCTGACTTGGATGCCAGAGCGTTTCCATCATGTTGCCTGCCACCGCCGCTGTCAGGTCAATGACCACCTTCACAGGCGCGGACCTTGCGTCGTGGATGGTTTCCCATGCGTGCTTGAGGTAGGTGTCCAGGTTCCAACCGCGCGGCATGACAAATGTTTGATCAGTGATAGAGACACGCTTGAATCGAGCGAGCTTGTAGAGACGCATATCACCCGACGGCCGCTTTCGTGCCACCACGTACCAACTGCGCCGCGCAAAAAACACGCCAAATGGCTCAATTTGTACGGTTTCCACACGCCGCGCCTTGGTTGAGGCGCTGGTACTGCTCGTCGCCGCACCGCCAGCTTTCTTCACGCCGTACGGCGATTCGTATTCAACATTCAGAACAAAGTTCTCAAGAATGGCATCGAGCACCACGCGGAACGCGTCCGTGCGCGGAGGCTTCGCGGCGCGTAGCAGTCGCACCGCAAATCGCCCAGATAGACGATCAAGCTTGCTTCGCACCGCGCTACCAAGGCTCGCGGTGATTCGGTGCACGCCACCCTCGGTGGCATCGGTATCAGCCGCGAGTGGAGTACCCAGCACCGACTGCGTCAGCAGCACCGATGCAACAGCTTCAGCCACCGAGAGGTCTTGCTTGAGGAAATCGGTGGCATTCACCACGTATCCCTTTTTGCCATCACGGGGCCGCGGCTGCGCGCTGATCTGAATACCGATCTTCTTCATGTAGCTGATCAGATTCGCCACCGATCGCGGGGTGATCTTGAACTCCACGGCCAGCTCTTGGCGCGTGGGTTGGTCATGACCCGATGCACGGCTCATCACCTCTTTCACGCGAGACATCATCTCCACGGCGTCTGCACGTCCGTGGTCACCCTTCGGTTTTTTCTTTCGAGTTGTTGCCACGCGCCAAGTCTAGTCCGGCGCCCACAAACGGCGGGTGACGTTAGCACTCATCGGGTCCTGGCGGCGGCGTGGGCGCTGGCGGAATGGGTGGACTTGGTGGAGTCGATGGTATTTGACCTTTCACGCGCGGACGCAAATCGAATCGCTCGCGCACACTCTTTCGATCCGGGTCAATGTTGCGACTCTTGCGCTTTGGGTCATTGCCCGGCGGCAGGTCACCCGCTGGTCCGGCGGCATCTTTCGCCTCAATATCGCTGGCGTTCGTCCCGGTGCTCGCGCCATTGTTTGTCCCCGAAACCTTGTCGCCCACGTCTTTCGCGCCCAGGTCCTTTGAACTGGCGTCCGTTGAACCGGCGCCCTTCGAACCGGCGTCTTTCGAACTCGGGTCGTTCGAACCTACGTCCTTAGAACCTACATCCTTGGAACCCGCGTCCTTCGCATCGACATCCTTCGCAGCGCGACCCTTCGCACCGCGATCCTTGGTCTTGGGCGCGTCTTGCTCCGTATCCAATTCGTCAATCGCGTCGTCGAGTGCCTCTTCAATGGCATCCTCAATGCCTTGCAGGAATTCCTTCCCGAGCGGCACCTCCATGCCTGGCAGAAATTCTGGTGCCGGTGGCAACTCAATGCCATCAAGGATGCTCAGATCGATATCGAAATTCATCGGCGAACCGTGCCCGGGCTGACCAGGATTCCGATCGCGCTCACGCTCCGCGCGCCGGCGCGCAATAGCAGCGTTTCGTGCATTTTCGCCCGCTCGGTCTTGGACCTTCTTGCGAAATTTCTCCATGACCGTCTTGGGGTCGACGTCGTGCAACATCACCTCTTCAATGAGCGTCCACGCGCGCACAACCGGGTCCAGGGATCGGGCGAGCACACTGAGCAGCGCTGGCCGAACAACCAGACTCACCAACGCATCACAATCGACTCGATACTGCATGTCACCCGTATCAACATTCACATCAAAGTGACCGCGATCGGTGATGCAGTTCAAGCGCGCCGCAAGCTCAAGCACCGCCACCCGACGATGCGCAGGCACCACCAGTGGAAGCTTGGTCTCAATTCGAAACTTGATTCCGTCTTTGTGGATAGTGATCAACTGATGAAGTGTCAGCGCATCACTGCGCATCAGGAGTAGAAACTGCCGCTCGCGCGCACGTTCAAAGAACTTCAAGCCCGAGTCACGAAGGTGTGACCGGATGTTTAGATACAACTTTGTGCGTGCGTTTGGGTTCGGCGTCATATGTCTCCTGAAATAGGTTAGGCGACCACGTCGGCCGCGTGAAATGTATTTCGATGCCCCCCGGAAGGGCTTCGAACAAGTGGAATCATCCACCATCAGGGTGAAACAACTGCTTCACCCATGCAGACGATGATTCCGAACATGGAAAACGCACCCGCACTTGCCGTCGGACCAAACCCCTGGACCCCGTTTCAGCCCAGCAGCGCGCCCATCGGCCACCCTGGACCGCGGATAACCACGAACTAATTCTCTGCAAGATCAGGGACAATGCATCCGTCCGGAGCTCCACGCTTCGCCGCACGTCACCCGAAAGACGCCCATGGAAACCGCGCTCATTATTGTCAACATCGTGCTCACTCTGGCACTCGCCGCATTTGTCTTGCTGCGACGCGCTGCCGGCAGCAACACCAGTGCCGACGCCGACGTGGTTCTGAAAGCGCACGAATCATTTCTGACAGAGCTACATCGCTTCGGTGAGTCGATCGGTGTAATGGAAAAGCGCCTGCGCGAAGAGTTGCGACTCAGCGAGACAACAACGCGCGACGCGCTGACCAAACTGATCAGCTTGGCGCGCGATGATCAATTGACTGCAGCAACCACACTGCGCACGGAAGTCAGCAAGAATCTTGCAGTGCAGCTTGAAACAACGCTCCATCGGCTTGACGCAACTCGCGCCTCGCTTGATAAGCAACTCACGGATTCCCGCGAAACCACGCGCGTGCAGTTGGTAGAAGTGCGTGACACAACGCAAGCGCAACTCACTGCTCTGCGCGAAGAGAATCAGAAAAAGCTTGACGAAATGCGAAATGTCGTGGACGAAAAACTCCAGGCAACATTGACCGCTCGTCTCGATGGCGCCTTCAAGATTGTCAGCGAACGCTTGGAATTGGTGCACAAGGGCCTTGGGGAAATGCAGGCTATGGCTGCGGACGTCGGTGGCCTGAAGCGCGCCCTCACCAATGTGAAGACGCGCGGCATTCTTGGTGAAGTGCAGCTGGAATCAATCCTTGAGCAGTTTCTCACGCTTGATCAATTGGCACGCAATGTGGAAACCGCGCCCGGCAGCAACAAACGCGTGGAATTTGCAGTGCGAATGCCTGGTCCGTCGGGTGATGCTGGCATGCCGCTCTGGCTGCCAATCGACGCCAAGTTTCCAAAGGATGATTACGAGCGCCTGCTCGATGCGCAAGATTGCGCCGACAAAGAGGCTGTTGAGAAATCGCAGAAGGCGCTCGCTGATGCGGTGCGTGGTTTCGCAAAGGACATTCGCAGCAAGTACATCGATCCGCCGCACACCACGGACTTTGCGATTCTCTTTGTACCAACCGAAGGTCTGTACGCCGAACTGCTCCGTCGCCCCGGGCTTGCGGATGAATTGAACCATGTGCACCGCGTGGTGCTTGCTGGTCCAACCACGCTTTCGGCGATCTTGCAGAGTCTGCAAATGGGATTCCGTACCTTGGCACTTGAGAAGCGTTCCAGCGAAGTGTGGAATCTGCTTGGCGCCGTGAAGACGGAATTCGGTCGCTTTGGTGATGTCTTGGACAAGGTTCGCAAGCAACTCGCGAGTGCAACCAACACGCTTGATGACACTGGCAAGCGAACCCGCGCCATCGAGAAGAAGCTGCGAGGCGTTCAGGAGCTTCCGTCCGAGCAAGCGGCTTTACTCTTGCCCCCGCTGGGAGGCTCAGAAGGCGAGCCAGAGCTGATCGACACCGAAACCGCCTGACGCGCCGCACCGCCTGACCCCCGCTCACACGCCTCCCGGCGCCCCGTGGGCAATACGCCGACCATTCGCGCCCGCTCGCGGTCGGCGAAGGCCCACATTCCGTCAATTCCAGCCCGTTCGCGCTGATGAGTCGCGGCCGACCACCCTCCTATACTTCAGGGCTTGGGCTGCGCCGCGCGTTTACTTGCGCGGCGCGTACCCCAATTTGTTTGGTCCCTGCGCTTTGGCGCCCCGCACATCACCACTCCGATGACATCGAT
>NSIA01000039.1 GCA_002737585.1 Planctomycetaceae bacterium
GGGATTGCGCTATTCAGCGGTGGATCCCCATCCGACACTCCACTGGCGGAACGAGAGGCTGCATTCCGCAAGTCCATGGTTGAAGTCCACTTAGACCTTGGGTCTGGGGAGGGCGCCGAGGAATTCATCTCCTGCGGGCTCACCAAGGCGTACGTGGAACTCAATGCCGACTACACGACGTAGTCGGAATGGGCACTCGATAGCGGTTCCGATCGTTCTACCACCCGTACTCGGTCGCTGAGGGCAACATCGCTCACCGCGACTTTCATTCACTCGGTTTGAAATCCATCACTATGAAGATCTCTCGCACTACCGCTCTCATTGGCCTGAGCCTCGCGCTCACCGCCGCTCTCGCACCGATCGCCATCGCTCAAGACGCGCCGCCGGCAGCACCAGCCGGCACCGGTTCAGGTAAGAGTGGCCAGGCCCCCCGCGAAGGCGGCGAGCGTGGCGGCCGCGGCGGCGGACAGCAAGTCAGCCTCGAAGGTTCCATGAAGGGGATGAATCGCGGGCTCAAGGCGCTGAAGGGTGCCATCAGCGATGCTTCAAAGAAGAACGAGTGCCTGAAAATCGTCTCCGAGATGCAGCGCAACTGTGCCGCAGCAAAGGCCACCGCTGTTCCGGCGGAGTACCTCAAGAGCGCCGCTGACGACGCTGCCAAGGCCAAGATCGAAGACGAATTCCGCAGCGATCTCCGCAAGAACCTGCGCCTTCTCATGGATCTTGAAGATGCGATTGTTGCTGGCAAGACTGACGAAGCCAACGCGCTGATCGTCAAAGTCGAGGCACTGCGTGAACACGCGCACGAGGAGATGGGCGTCAAGGACTAAGACCGAAACCCCCACTCGTTGCTGCGCTCCGCGTTAGAACTGCCGCAAGAACCGCGCGTCATTCTCATAGAGCCAGCGAATGTCACTGATTCCGTAGCGACGCATCGCGATGCGTTCGATACCAAGACCGAACGCAAAGCCGGTCCATACTTCCGGATCAATATTGACCGCGCGCAGCACATTCGGATCAACCATTCCGCAGCCGCCCAGTTCAACCCACTTCCATTCACCCTTAATGCGCATCTTCATATCTACCTCGGCACTTGGCTCGGTAAACGGGAAGAAACTCGGCCGCATCCGCACTTCTGCTTCCGCACCAAAGTAGGCATGTGCAAACTGCACCAGCGTGGTCTTCAGGTCTGACATGGTTACGCCACGATCAAGGTAAAGACCTTCGATCTGGTGAAACATGGAGTAATGCGTGGCATCATGCGTATCAGGCCGATAGACACGGCCAGTGGCAACGACTTTGATGGGCAGTGACTGCGTCTCCATCGCACGAATCTGCACGGTGCTGGTCTGCGTGCGCAACAAGCGCTTCACTCCACCTTGCTCGCCCATATAAAAATTGTCGATCGCATCGCGCGCGGGATGACTCTCAGGAATATTGAGTGCGGTGAAGTTGTGCCACTCATCTTCAACCTCCGGACCTTCCGCGAGCGTGAAGCCCATGCGCCCAAACACCTCGGTGATTTCATCAATGGTCCGGCTGAGTACATGCCGGCAGCCCTCCGCTAACGGAGTACCTGGCTCTGTGACATCCACGATCGGACCACGCGGACCCGCTGACGCCTCGACCGCCGTGCGGCGTTCCTCATAGGCGGCCTCAAGGGCAGCCTTCAACTCATTGAGCCGCTTACCCGCAGCAGGCTTCAACTCCTTGGGAACGTCCTTGAGCGCCATCATCATGGACTTCAAGCGCCCATTGCCACCAATCCAAGCGCTCTTCCACGCATCCAAGGCATCCGGGGTCACTGAGGCCGCCAATGCGGACTGCGCTTCAAGCTGTGCTTGTTCAAGATCGGCGAGCATCCGCAAAGGATACGGAATTCAATCCCCTAAATAGGTGCCGTTCACCCCTGTCCCCATTTTCGGGGCCTCACTGCGCTACCAACAGGGTGAACACCACGTTCTGCGGAACACCCCCACCTGGCCGCAGGCGCCGGAGAGGACAGGGCCGCGCTCAGCGGCCGTCCTCGTAAGGCGAATGCGGGCCAGTAGACAGACGCAATGCAACCACGCCGGCGAGGACAATTGGTATCCCCGTAGCCGGGGCAAATTGAACATAAATCCGCTGCCAACTACGATCCACTCACTATGACTACACGCATCTCAACCGGTACCGGCCTCGTCCTGCTCGCAGGCGCCATCGTCTTTCACGCCGTCGTCACTACTGGCGCCGGAACCACCGAAGCCATTGCCGCGCCCGTCTGGACACCCGTCCTGACTCCCGCGGCCATCGAACCACAATCGACACCGGGCGGTTCCGCCCCAAGTGCTCCCGCGCCTGTCATCCAGCCAATCGGCTTCGCGGTGGTCCCCACCGCAAGCAACGGAAACGGCACCGTGCTGTTCCGACTTTGGCCCAACGGCACGATCGAGCGGCGACTCGTCAACTCCGCCGCTGGGCTCTCGTATCAGAACGGTTGGCAACCGCTCGTCACCACTCCGTGATTCCGTCCACGCAATCCAAAAACACGCGCGCCCCAAGGTAAGCCTTGGGGCGCGCGGAATTCACTTGGTATCAATCAAGAGCACGGACGCGTCAGGACTCAGCCCTTCGCAGCGACCGCCTTCTCCTTCGCCTTCTTGGCGAATGCAGTGCGCTTGTCCGCAACAGTGCGTCGCGTGGACTTGCGTCCCTTGACCTGCGGACCTTCTTCGCCACCAACCAGCTGCAGCATGACCAAATCCGATGCGTCACCGAGGCGGCGCTTGTCGAGCTTGATGATGCGGGTGTAACCGCCGGCGCGATCCTTATAGAGCGGAGCCACCTTGGTGAGAAGGTGCTGGATCAGGCGCGGCGCCTTGCGGAGCTCGCCGAATCGATTGAACTCGATCTCGTCGGTCGCGGGAAGCTCCCAGAGTCGGCTCTGGGCAGTCTTGACCTCGTCCTTCGTGTTCGGGTCCGCAACCCACGCAAAGACCATGCGGTCAGTCAAGCGTGAGGTCAACTCGCGTCGCGATGCCAGCGTTGGACGCTTAGCGATCGTGATGAGTTGCTCGACGAACGGCTGAACAGCCTTCGCCTTCGGGAGCGTGGTGGTGATCTGTCCGTGTTCGAACAGACCGGCCGCTAGGTTCCGAAGCATGGAGCGACGGTGAGCGGACGTAACGTTGAGTTGGTAACCGGCAATACGATGACGCATGGTTGTTTCCTTTTAGGACCGGCTCAGCCCGCGGTCGGGGGCGTGAAGCCCTCCGGCAACGGCATTCCGAGATTGAGTCCCATGTCCTCGAGCTTCTTCTTAACTTCACGGAGACTCGTACGTCCAAACGCACGCAGTTCCAGCAGATCATTTTCAGTCTTGTTCACCAGTTCGCTGACGAATCGGATCTTGCCACCTTCGAGGCAATTGCCGGCACGCACCGAGAGGTCCAGGTCGGCAAGCGACATTCCGAGCTTCTTGAAGAGCTCGAGGTCCTTGTCATTCTCCTGGGAGATTTCATGCGGCACCACCTCGTTGCCAACCACGTCGTACTGCACGAAGGGGTTGAGGTGCTTGCGCAGGATCTTGGCTGCTTCAACCATTGCCATGTCCGGAGACACAGTGCCGTTGGTCCAAACGTCCATGATCAAACGGTCATAGTTGGTGCGCTGTCCAACGCGGGTGTCCTCAACGCGGAAACGCACGCGCTGCACTGGGCTGTAAATCGCATCAACAGCGATCTCGCCGAGCACTTGGTCTTCTTCACGCTTGTGCTGCTCGGTGGCGGGCATGTAGCCACGGCCGCGCTGCACAGTGAACTCGACTGCAAAGTCGCGCTTGTCAGTCAGCGTGGCGATGATCTTGTCGGGATTGTGAATGGTGATCGCAGGATCAGCCTCGATCAGATCAGCGGTCACTTCGCCTGGGCCTTCGGCCATCAAGCGCATGGTCTTGGGTTCATCGCACTCGATGTCCATGCTGACAATCAGGCCCTTGATGTTCAGGATGATGTCAGTGACATCTTCAAGAACGCCAGGCATGGTCGAGAATTCGTGGGTCACGCCCGCGATCTTGACCTTGGTGATTGCTGCACCTTCGAGACTTGAGAGCAGCGTGCGGCGAAGGCTGTTGCCAATCGTCGTACCGAAGCCACGCTCAAAGGGCTCAGCTGTGAATCGTCCGAACGTCGGGGTCGCCGAGCGCTCGTCTTTTTCGAGGCGGTAGGGAAGTTCGAGTCCACGCCAGCGGATATGCATGATTCAATCTCCTAGTAACGGTCCGGCAGGACCTCGGGCTGACCACTTGCTGGTCGACGAACCCTTTGTGAGGAATCCTCTGCCTGTTCGGATGGGCGTGACCGCTGCCGGAGCCGGTCGCGCCCCCCTGTTGCGGCAGAGGGACAAAGTCGATGCCGCTTTAGACGCGGCGCTTCTTCGGTGGACGGCAGCCGTTGTGCGGAATCGGCGTGCAATCTTCGATGGTGGTGACCTTCAGGCCAGCGGCGTAAAGGGCAGTGACGGCGCTCTCGCGACCCGGACCCGGGCCCTTGACGCGCACTTCCACTTCCTTCATGCCAAGACGACGCGCCTTGCCGGCGGCCTTCTCGCTCGCGCGGCTCGCCGCAAACGGCGTGCTCTTGCGGGCGCCCTTGAATCCAACGCTGCCAGCTGAGTCCCATGAAATGGTCTCGCCATTGACGTCGGTGATGGTCACCATGGTGTTGTTGAACGAAGCGTTGACGTGAACTACGCCCTTCGTTACGTTCTTGCGGACCTTTTTCTTGCTTGCCATATCTGTGTGCTCCTTGAGGTGCTATCAGTCGGAAATCGGTGAACGGGGTATCGGGGCTAATTAGCCCTTCACGCCCTTCTTGCCGGCAACCGTCTTCTTGCGACCCTTGCGGGTGCGTGCGTTGGTGCGAGTGCGCTGTCCACGCACTGGGAGGTTCTTGCGATGACGCTCGCCGCGGTAACTCTTGGTGTCCTTCAGTCGCTGAATGTCCTGTTGGACTTGGCGACGGAGTGCACCTTCCACTGGATGATTGGCATCGATTTCGCCTGCAATGCTGGCGACTTCTTTGTCATCAAGAGTGCTGGCGCGACGCTCACCGTCGATGCCGAGCTTGGCGAGAATGTCGTCCGACACCTTCGGACCAATGCCGAAGATGTAGCGGAGCGAGAAGCGAATCTTCTTCTTTTCCGGGATGTCGATGCCTGCGATACGGGGCATAGTGTGTTTCCTTCGTTGCGTGCCGTGATTGTCTTGTGCATCAGGTTGATGCACGCGGACGGTGATCAGCGGCGGTTCTTAGCCTTGACGCTGCTTGAGACGGGGGTTCTTCTTGTTGATGACGAAGCGCTTGCCCTTGCGGACGACGATTTGGCAATCCATGGTTCGGCGCTTAATGCTGCTGCGGACTTTCATGGTGGTTCCTTGTGGTTAAGTGACGGATGTTCGAGACGGTGAAATGCGGTTGTCGCGCGGGGCGCGGGTTTAGAAGCGGTAGACGATGCGGCCTTTGGTCATGTCGTATGGGCTGAGTTCAATAGTGACTTTGTCGCCAGGAAGAATTCGGATGAAGAACTTGCGCATCTTGCCGCTTACGTAAGCCAGGATCTCCTGGTTGTTTTGGAGCTTGACCCGGAACATTGCGTCCGGCAGAGCCTCCACCACTTCGGCGTCGAGCGTGATCTTGTCTTCCTTAGCCATGTAACTCTTTCGTAGCCATATGACGTCAGCCGAGGAGTCGGCTGCTGCCTCCATTGCAATCGTTCAGGGCGATGCCGGCACGGACGCCCGTGCGGCGAGTGAGAATGCGAGGACCCGAGCGGGTCACTGCAATTGTGTGTTCAACATGAGCGGCAACCAGTCCAGGTGCAACGGCAACTGTCCAACGGTCTGCGGCCACTGATACTGGTACCGGGATCAGGCATCCGGAATCGTCAATGACGCCCTGCGCACCCATGACCACGATTGGCTCAATCGCCAACACCATGCCAGGGAGCAGTGTGAAATCGCGGTACTCGCGCAGACCAGCGGATACGGTCGACGGAGCCTGCGGAGCTTCGTGGACAGAACGACCAACGCCATGTCCGTGCCAGCCATCAACCATGCCGTGCCCGCGAGAAACTGCAAAGCGCTGCATACGGCCAGCCACTTCGCTCCAGCGCATACCGGGCTGCATGGCAGAGATGCCAACATGCAGGGTCTGCCATGCGTCGGCGATGAAAGCATCAATGGTTGCATTGCTGATGACCAGGGCATCGGCAGCGTGCGCATCGAGCGCGTGATTCGTATTCGCAGGAACGCGCACCGTGACGGCGGCATCGGCGCACCATCCAGCAAAGCGTGCTCCGACATCAATCTTCACAACATCGCCCGCGTTGAGTACGCGCACGCCGGGAATGCCATGCACCACTTCATTGTTCACGCTGATGCAAGACGATGCCGGGAAAGCCGGTCCACCTGCAGCATGCGGATATCCAAGGAAGGATGGCTCAGCGCCATGCGCAACAATGGTTGCGCGCACCAAGGCATCAAGCTCGGCCGTGCTCACGCCAGCAACAACTGCTGCTTCAGCGGCTTCCAGTGCAGCAGCCACCACAACGCCAGAGCGTTCGATGGCGGCAATCTCTTCTGCAGAACGAAGGTTCATAGCAGCGCGGCCGCTTGAAACAGAAGTGCCTGCCTGAGCAATCGATGTTCCATGCGAAAGTGCGCTTGGCAGCGCAGGGTTCGTGGATCCATGAAGCTCGGTAGCGACGTGATTCATCCGCGTGCGCTCCTCATCCGACTGCCACGAGCGTCGCCGCCCTGGCCGGAGAAGCCTTCGTAATTACGCATGACCAAGTTGGCCTCCAGGCGCTGAATCAGATCCAGACCAACGGAGACAACAATCAGGAGACCGGTACCACCCAGGAACTGCGAAACCTGGAAGGGAATGCCCATGGCCTGCGTCACCAAGGTGGGAATCACGGCGATGATCGCCAAGAATCCAGCACCGACGTAGGTGATCCGACCAAGGACAGTCCGCAAATATTCAGCAGTGCGTGGACCAGGGCGGAGACCAGGGATGAAAGAACCGTGGTCCTTCAACTGCTTGGCCATATCGTCTGGGCTCATCTGCACAGTGGTCCAGAAGTACGCAAAGAAGTAGATCATGGCGATTTCGCACACGATGTACGGGAAAGTTCCAATTTGACTCTCGCGGGAGATGAAGGTGGTGAAACCCTTCACAACCGAATCGTTCGCCGTGGCGTTATCCCACGCTCCAAAGATGGCTGACGGAAAGATCATCAACGAACTGGCAAAGATGATCGGCATCACGCCCGAGTGATTGATGCGTAATGGCAGGTAGTGCTTCTGACCGCCGTAGACCTTGCGGCCGCGCGTGTGCTTGGCCTGCTGAATCGGAATGCGTCGGGTGGCAACCGTCATGATGACGGCGCCAGCGGTGATGCCCACGAAGCTCAGCACCAGAATGGCGAGTCCAGCGATACCAATCTTGCCCGGCTCGGCGGTCTGGCGGGGGTCAAAGTTGTCGACCACCCAGCCGATTGCGTTCGGCATGCGGCTGAGAATGCCCGCGGTCAGAATGATGGAGACGCCGTTACCAATGCCGTACTTGTCGATTTGCTCGCCGAGCCACATGAGGAACAGACTGCCGGCCGTCAATGCAGTGATACCCACCACAAAGAAGATGGCGATCTGTGGTGCACTCTGCAGGAACATCGGCTGCACCAGGTTGGTGCCGCGCAGGTAATTGAGCCAGATATAGCCCTGAACAATGCAGAGACCCACGGTGACGTACCGGGTCCACTCCATGATCTTCTGCTGGCCAGACTGCCCTTCCTTCTTCAGTTCCTGCAGTGGCGGGTAGACCGCTTGCAGCAACTGGAAGATGATCGAAGCAGTGATGTAGGGCATGATGCCCAGGCCAAAGATGGTGCTTTGACCGAGCGAGCCGCCCGAGAAGATGCTGGCAAACTGCAACAAGCGACCAAAGCCAGTGGCGTTGGTTGCCGCAGTCTTGGCATTTTCAACCAAGGCTGACTGATCAACTCCAACCACCGGAATCCAGAAGCCGATGCGATAGACGGCCAACACGCCAAGCGTGAAGAGCACGCGGTTGCGCAACTCGGCGATACGGAAGATGTTGGCGAAGGCGCTAAGCATTCAGGTTCTTACTCAACAACGGTGGCGGTGCCGCCAACCTTCTCGATCTTTTCCTTGGCAGTCACGGAGAACTTGGCGGCGACGATCTTCAGCTTCTTGGTGATGTCACCATGGCCGAGGACCTTGAGCGGAAGCGTCGCATCCGGCACGAGGCCGATCTTGGCGAGCGCAGCCACATCAACCGTCGCGCCATTTTCGAAGTGCTTGTCGAGGACCTGCACGTTGACCACGTGGAACAGGGTTCGGAAGCCATTCTTAAAGCCACGCTTGGGGAAGCGACGCATGAACGGCGTTGCGCCGCCCTGGTAGCCGGGTCGGCTCGACCAACCTGCACGGCTCTTGGCGCCGTTGTGACCGCGGGTACTGGTACCACCAATACCGCTGCCTTCGCCGCGACCAACGCGCTTGCGAGGACGGTGTTTGCCGGCGACCTTCGTAATGTCATGAATCATCATGGCGGGGGGTGTTCCTTGCCTTGGAAGCTATGAAAGCTTCGAGGAAGTAAAGAGGTGTATGGATCGTTAACTAAATCAGGAAGCTGTAGAAATTCAGGATGCTGGTGGCGCGGACGGTGCTGGAGCAGTAGCGGGCGCAGCAGCTGCGGACTCTTCGAAACGACGCGGAGCGCGTGGGCCGCCGCGGCCACCACGACGACGCTCGTCGCCGAGGGTGTTCTTTGGAGCCTGCATCTTGTCGCCAGACTTGGCTTGTGGCATTGCAGCCAAGCCACGTTCAACTGACTCTTCGACGTAGGTCGCACCGATGCTCACGCCGCGGAGTTGTTCAACCTTTTCACGAGTCTGCAACTGCTCGAGTGCATTGATCACGGCCTTGACGAGGTTCTTTGGGTTGGTTGATCCGTAGCCCTTGGTGAGGCAGTCCTGGATGCCGAGCATCTCAAGAACAGCGCGCACTGCGGCGCCGGCGAGAACGCCGGTACCAGGGTTGGCAGGAACCAAGCGCACCTTTGAGGCACCGAAGTGACCTTCAACGGCATGCGGAATGGTCTTGCGGAGCAGCGGGTAGCGAACCATCTTGCGACGGGCTTCCTTCTGCGCCTTCTCAACAGCAAGCGGAACTTGCTTGCTCTTGGCGTAGCCGATGCCGATTTGGCCCTGCTTGTCGCCAACCACGACGAGCGCGGCAAAGCTGAAGCGGCGTCCGCCGGCAACGGTGGAACTGGTGCGATACACGCCCACCGTAGTGGACTCGATGCTTGATGATTCGTCGATGAGCTCAGCCATGTCTTGGACTCGCTTTAATTCGTCTGCGTAGGCAGTGGATTCGGGTGTTTAATCGGCTCAGAACAGCAGGCCGCCCTCGCGGGCGCCCTCAGCAACAGCCTCGACACGGCCGTGGTAACGGAAGCCGTTGCGGTCGAAGACAACGGTGGTAACTCCAGCCTGCTTCGCGCGCTCGGCGAGGGCCTTGCCAATTTCCTTGGCGGCACCAATGTTGCCGCCCTTCTTGGCCACGGCAGAAACATCGAGCGAACTTGCGGATGCAACGGTGCATCCGGCCAGATCGTCGATGAGCTGCGCGTAGATGTGTTGCAGCGAGCGATAGACGCTGAGGCGGGGACGCGTTGGCGTACCCGAGAGGGTCTTGCGCATGCCCTTCTTGCGTCGGTCGCGGCGGAAAGTCTTTGCTGTGCTCTTGTCCATAGTCGTATTCCTTCAATGCGCGGCTTAGGAGCCGAACGCCTTACCCTGCTTGCGCTGGATGACTTCAGTGGTGTATTTGATGCCCTTGCCGTTGTACGGTTCTGGCTTACGCTTGGCGCGGCACTTGGAGGCGAACTCGCCTACGGCCTGCTTGTCCGGTCCGCTGACGGTGATCATCATCTGCACCACCTCAACCTTGACGCCTTCGGGGATGGCAACATCGAGGGTGTTGGCGAAGCCCACGGTGAGCACGAGCTTCTTGCCCTGCACCTTGGCACCCCAACCGACGCCGACGATTTCGAGCTTCTTCTCGTAGCCCTTGAGCACGCCTTCAACCGCTGTTGCGATGAGTGCGCGAGTGGTGCCCCAGAAGGCCCGGTTGCTGCCGAGTTCCACGATCGCGGGATCCATGGTGACTTCGACAATGGCGCCCTCAAGTTTGACGCCGACTTCTGGTCGGTACGTCATTGAGAGTTTGCCCTTGGGACCCTCGAAATTGACAGTTCTGGCAGCCGGATTAACGGCAACCTTAACTCCTGCGGGGATCATGACGGGCTTACGTGCGATGCGAGACATGCTGCTGCTCCTGAGTCGCTGTGAATGGTCAACCGACGGTCGCGACGACTTCGCCGCCGAGGCGCTTCTCGCGACACTCGCGATCGCTCATGACGCCGTGGCTGGTGGAAACGATGGCAATACCGAGACCCGACATCGGGCGCGGCAGTTCCTCGACACCGCGGTACACGCGGCAACCGGTACGCGAAACGCGCTCGAGGTGATGAATAAGCATCTCGCCACGTGGGCCGTACTTGAGGTCGACGCGGATGAGGCCTTGACGGCCGTCGGCGACGAGCTCGAAGCTGCGGATGTAGCCCTCTTTGACGAGGACTCCCGCGACTCCGTGGTTGAGCTTGTTGTTTAGGACGAGCACCTGCTTCGCCCGATTTCGGCAGGCGTTACGGATGCGGGTGAGCATGTCAGCAGTGAGGTCTTGAAGCGCCATGTTCGGCTCCTTCTAATTCGTTGATCTTGGAGAGGGTCACCAGGACGCCTTACGCATGCCGGGGACCATGCCCTGGAGCGCGAGCTCCCGGAGCATGTGTCGGCAGATACGGAACTTGCGATAGTTGCCACGGGCGCGGCCTGTGATCTCGCACCGGAGCTGCTCTCGGCTTGAGAACTTCGGCTTCCGACTCATCTTTGCAAATACTCGCTTGCTAGCCATTCAGGTGTTCCTTGTCGAGCTTTCGGTCAGTTCGATCGTTCAGTGATTCGTTCGTTTGGGCCGGCGCGTGCCGACCTCTGGGTTTGTTTCGATTACTTCTTCTTGCGGTCGTCAGGCTTCTCAAACGGCATGCCCAATTCAGCCAACGCGAAGCGGCTCATCTTGGGATCGCTGTTGCGGAAGACGATGGTGATGTTCATTCCGTGGAAGAACGTCACGCTCGCCATGTTGATCTCCGGCCACACGGCTTGCTCGCTGAGGCCGAAGCTCCAGGAACCGCCCTTGTCAAATGATCGATCATTCACGCCTCGGAAGTCCTTGATACGCGGAATCGCGAGGTTCATGAGACGATCGAGGAAGCTCCACATCTTGTCGCGACGCAGCGTGACCATGAAGCCGCTGGGGGCGCCTTCACGAACCTTAAAGTTCGAGACGCTCTTCTTGGCAATGGTCATGACGGCCTTCTGGCCGGTGATCTTGCGATAGGTGTCGTACACCGTGTCGCGGATCTCGGGCTTGAGCTTCTGGTTTTCCAGTTGCTTGCCGACGCCGGTATTGACGATGACCTTCTCGATCACCGGAACTTGGTTGATGTTGGTCAGACCGAACTCTTTCATGATCTTCGGAGCAACCTGCTCCATATACATCGTGTGGAGCCGAGACTTGGTGGATGTGGTGGCTGTGGTGGTCATCGTTGGGCTCACTTAGCCTTCTTGCCGGCGGCTGCGGCCGGGGTCTTGCGAGCTGGGGAGACGACGCCGAGTTCCTTGCCGCTCTTAGCAGCAACGCGAACCTTGGAGCCGTCGGCCTTCACGGCGAAGCGCACGCGAGTGGGCTTGCCGTCAGCGATCGGGCTGACCTTGGAAATGTGGATGGCGAGTTCAAGCTTGACAATCGCGCCCTTTGGACGCAGTTGGGTCGGCTTCATGTGCTTGGTGCGGAGATTGATCCCCTTCACCACGCAGCGCGAGGTTGAAGGATCAACTGACATGACCTCACCGGTCTTGCCCTTGTCGGAGCCAGAGCGGACGAAGACAACATCACCCTTGCGGATGTGGGCTGGCATTAGATGACCTCCGTAGCGAGGGACACGATCTTCATGAAGTTCTTCTCGCGAAGTTCACGAGCGACGGCGCCGAAGATGCGGGTGCCCTTCGGATTGCCTTCCTTGTCAACGAGGACGCATGCGTTCGAATCGAATCGAACGTAGCTGCCATCGGAGCGGCGGGTCGGTGACTTCACGCGGACGATGACTGCCTCAGCCTTGTCGCCGGACTTGACTTGACCGTTCGGGATCGCGTCCTTGATGGCGCAGATCACGCGGTCACCGACGCCCATGGAGGCGCGGGTGAAACGTCCGGTGGCGGTAGAGACGCCGAGTACGCCGATCACCATGGCGACCTTTGCGCCACTGTTGTCAGCCACTTCGAGTCTGGATTCCTTCTGAATCATGCTTGTTCCTGTCTTCGTTGTCCCGAAATCGGGACGTGTTGCGCGGGGCTCATTGCCCCATCAATTCACTTCTTCTTCTTGGTGCCAGCGTCTGCTTCAAAGACCATCTCGGCCTTCGCCGGAGCCTTCTCTACAACGCGGACAACGGTCCAATGCTTGGTTCGGGAAATCGGACGGCACTCCGCGATTTCAACGCGGTCGCCGACGCCGGTCTCATTCTTCGCATCATGCACATGCAGGACGGTGCGCTTGCGCACGTACTTGCCGTACTTGGGGTGCTTAGAGACGTACTGGATCGTCACCTTGCGCGTCTTCTCCCGCGAGGCGGTTTCGACGATGCCGATGCGATGCTGAGCGTTCTCAGTGACGTTGATCTCTGCCTTGGTACTCACGTGGTGACCTTCTTCATGCGGGTGGTTCGCTCGGTCAGAAGACGCGCCAAGAGTTGGCGATTCTTCTTGAACTGGGACGAGTCCTTGATCTTCTCAGTGATCGTCTGGGCGCGGAGCTCATAGAGCTTCTTGCGGAGACGGGCTGCTTCGGCGGCGATTTCTTCGTCGCGGAGCTTTTTGACTTCAGCTGCCTTCATCTTTTGGCTGCCTTTCGAGTGGGGTAGTTCGGGTGGAATTCAATGACTGATCAGACTGCAAGTCGGCGGCCGACGAAGCGGCAACGAACTGGCATCTTGTGTGCGATACGCGCGAATGCCTGCTTGGCAAGATCCTCGGGAACGCCCGCGATCTCAAACAGAACGGTGCCAGGCTTCACGCAGGCAGCCCAGAAGTCCACTTCAGCCTTACCCTTACCCATGCGGGTTTCGAGCGGCTTCTTGGAAATTGGCTTGTCTGGGAAGACACGGATGAATACCTTGCCCTGGCGACGCAGGAAGTGCTGCGCTGCAACACGGCCAGCTTCAAGCTGACGGCCGGAGAGCCAGTGCGTCTCGAGGCACTGAAGGCCGTAGTCACCGAATGCGACGTAGTTGCCGCGGGTGGCTTTGCCCTTCATCTTGCCGCGCTGCTGCTTGCGGAATTTGACTCGCTTTGGAATCAGGTTTGACATCGTTTGGTCCTGTTTGCTTCTTCTTTATCAGCGACGGCCGCGGGCGCGTGCGCGTCCGCCAGCTGCGTTGGTGGTGGTGTCGTCTTCGGCTTGCTCGAACAGGCCCTTGTAGACCCAGACCTTGATGCCGATGATTCCGTAGGTGGTTTCAACGTGGGTGATCGAGAAATCGATGTTGGCCTGCAAGGTCGACAGTGGGATGGAACCCAAGCGAGTGTCGAAGGTGCGTGCGAGCTCGGCGCCGCCGAGTCGACCAGCCATCAGGATGCGGATGCCCTTGGCACCGTTCTGCATCGCGCCTTCGGCACGCTGCTTCACGACGCGGCGGTAGTTCGCACGCTTCTTGATCTGCTCGGCCATCGACTCGCCGATGAGGCGGGCAACGATTTCCGGATTCTTGATCTCGATGATCTTGATGCCAACCTTGCGGCCGGTGAGAGCCTCGAGGTCCTTCGTCAGACGCTCGATCTCGGCGCCCTTGAGGCCGACGACCTGGCCCGGACGGGCGGTCTTGATGATGACCGAGAGTTCTTCACGGGTGCGCTCGATGTAGACATCGCTCACTGCCGCGTAAGGAGGCGTGCGGTTCAGGCGCTTGTCGATGAACTTGCGGATCTTGTAATCCTCGACGAGCAGTTCGCCGAAGAGCGCCTTAGGTGCAAACCAGCGGCTCTTGTGAGCCTCGGTCACTCCGACGCGGAATCCGAAAGGGTTGGTCTTCTGTCCCATTGTGGGTGTTCCTGTGTGTGGACGTCAGCGGACGTCGACGGAGACGTGAATGTGGCTAGTGCGCTTCATGATTGGGTGCGAACGACCGCGATCCTTTGGCTGGAAACGCTTGATGGTCGGACCTTCGTCGACGCGGCTTTCGCTCACGAAGAGACGACCAACATCGAGGTTGGCCTCCTCTGCATTTGCAACCGCGCTGCGAAGGACAGTCTTGATGAACCACGCGCCGCGGCGTGGGCTGAAGTCGAGGACGGCAATCGCGTCTTCGATCTTCTTGCCGCGGATCATGTCCGCAACCAGTCGCGCCTTGCGGGGCGCGATGCGGGCGAACTTGTGGGACGCGGCGTACTGTTTGGTGTCTTTGGAAGCCATGGTGTTGTTCATTCAAGTGCATGACGGCGCGGGGCGCCATCGCGGACTTAGATGCCTTCCTTCTTGTTGGTGTGACCCTTGAAGGTGCGCGTGTGCGAGAACTCGCCGAGCTTGTGCCCGACCATCTCTTCACTGATGAAGACTTCGATGAAGCTGCGACCGTTGTGGACCGCAAAGGTCAGGCCAACAAACTCTGGGACGACCGTGCATGCACGGCGCCAAGTCTTGATCGGCGAGCGCTTGCCGGTACTGGCCTGCATTGCCTCCGCGCGACGGTACAACTTCTCGTCAACAACGGGGCCTTTCTTAAGTGAACGGGACATGGCGTGTTCTCCGGGGGTGTGTTCTTAGAGCTTGAGCTGGCCGTAACGGCGACTCTTGCGACGACGAATGATGAGCTTGTCGGACGAGAGTCCGTAGCGACGAGTGCGACCGCCCTTTGAGAGCGTTCCGCTTGCGTTGGAAGGATCCTGGCCGCCCTTGGAGCGACCTTCACCACCACCGTGTGGATGCTGATGATGACTCATTGCAACACCACGGGTGCGTGGGCGGCGACCGAGCCAACGAGCGCGACCGGCCTTACCGAGGACAACGTTTGAGTTGTCAGGGTTGCCGACCATTCCGACGGTTGCACGGCACTCGAGAAGCACTTGGCGAATTTCGCCCGATGGCATCACGAGGGTTGCGAAGCGACCTTCCTTGTTGGTCAAGCGAGCGCCGATACCAGCAGCACGAACCATGGTGCCGCCGCGTCCGGGAGTGGCTTCGATGTTGTGAACTTCGAGACCAGTTGGGATGTGCTTCAACGGCATGCAGTTGCCGGCGCGCGGATCGATCTGATCTGCGGAGCTCAACACTGAATCACCAGCGGTCAGGCCCTTTGGAGCCAAGATGTAGCGGAGCGTGCCGTCTTCGTACTTCAAGAGAGCAATGTGGCACGTGCGGTTCGGGTCGTATTCGATCCCGACCACCGTTGCCTTCATGCCGTCCTTCTGGCGCTTGAAGTCAATGAGGCGGTAGCGGCGCTTGTGACCGCCACCCTGTTGAATGACGGTGAGTTTGCCCTGGCAGTTACGGCCACCCGTCTTGTGCAAGGGGCGAAGCAGGCTCTTCTCGGGTGACTTCTTAGTCACCTCGATGTGCATGTTCACCGAGGCATTACGCCGGGCGTTCGTTGTTGGTTTGTAGACGCGAATTGCCATGTGTTGCTCCTGTTCCTATTTCTTAGAACAGCTCGATCTTTTGTCCTTCGGCGACGCGGACCATTGCCCGCTTCCAAGTCTTACCGATGGTCTTGCCGTACTTGTAAGTGCGATCACGCTCTTGACGGACCTGAGTCCGTACCGCAACAACCGTGACGCCGTAGATGGCTTCAATAGCCTTCTTGACGTCGGTCCTCGTTGCGCGGTGGTCAACGTGGAACGCGTATTGGTTAAATTCACTGGCAGCCGTCACCTTCTCGGTGATGATCGGCATCTTGATGACTGTTGTAGGTTCCATCGTTGATTGGCCTTTCAGAGGGCTCAGGCCTCAGTCTTCTCGGCGACGGGGTAGCAACTCTCATCGATGAACGAGGCGAGTGAAGCCTTGTCAATGATGAGGAAGCGGTGATTGAGGAGGTCGAACACGTTGAGCTGCTCGACGCGGCGAACATCAACGCCCTCGATGTTGCGCGCTGACGCCATGGCAGTTCGGTTGTCTGGGTTCACGGCGACGAGGCAGGTTCGGTTGATACCGACCTTCTTCATCATGCCGGCGAAGGTCTTGGTGTTCGGCTCGGCAAATGCCAGTGAGTCGAAGCACTTCACCTCGTTGTCAACAAGCTTCGCCAGGAGGGCGTTGCGGTTGGCAAGTCGGCGCATCTTCTTGGTGAGGTCAGTGCGGAAGTCCTCGCGGGTGCGGGTCTTCGCAAACGCAACGCCACCGCCCTTGCGTCCAGGAACGCGCGAGGCGCCGACGCGGGAGCTTCCCGTGCCCTTCTGCTTATAGAGCTTGCGGGTTGAGCCCTGCACGGAGCCGCGGCTCTTGGTGCGAGCTGAGCCCTGGCGCTGGTTACCGTGGGTGACGACGTAGGCCTGCTTGAGCAGGGCGTGGCGGATTTCGCCACCTAACAGGGTCTCGTCGATCTTGAGGACGTCGACCTGCTTGCCTTCGGAGTTGAGAATCGGAAGTTCGATCATTGTTACTTACCTTCGCGGGTTGTCCGCATTCGCCTCCTCCTCCCGACGCCTGTTATTCAGTGGCGGCGGGCAGGATTTGACTCAGGTTCCTTGAGTTGCTGGCAGTTTGAGGCTGCCAGCAGTTCGTTTATTTGTCGTGACCGCGTGGTTCCGCGCCTGAATGGCGACGGCCTTCGCAATCCCAAGTTAACGCCATTAGGCGCTAGCCTGGATACGCACCTTTCGCTTATAAAGTCGACCAGGGGTCTTGATGAAAAGAATCCCGTTGCTGGCGCCGGGGACGGCACCCTTCACGAGAAGAATGTTGTTTTCGACATCGATCTTCACGACATCGAGCGAGCGGATGGTGACTTGCTCGTCACCCATGCGACCAGCCATGCGCTTGCCCTTTTTGATCTTTGCACCGTGTCCACGGTCCGTACCGTGCGAACCGATCGATCCAGGGGAGCGATGCTTACGCTCAACGCCGTGGGTAGCGATCTGGCCCTTGAAGCGGTAACGCTTCATGACGCCGGCGAAGCCCTTACCCTTTGAAATTCCGATGATGTCAACGAACTTCAAAGCGGCGAGCGTGTCGATCTTGACTTCTTGACCAACGGTGAAGGCTTCGGCCTCAGCGTCGCTGGCAAGACGGAGTTCGCGGTGTTGGCGCTTCGGGGCGCTGCCGGCCTTCGCATCATGACCGATCATGGCCTGTGTGCTCGTGCGAGCCTTCATGTCGTCGAAGGCGAGCTGGACGGCTGAGTAGCCATCGCTTGCCACGGTCTTCACCTGTGTGACAACGCAGGGTCCCGCCAGAATGACGGTGACGGGGATGTTGGTTCCATCAGGCTTGAAGAATCGGGTCATGCCGATTTTCTTACCAAGGATGCCGGTCTTGCCAGGCGCTGTGTGCGTCATGTGCATTGTTCCTGCGCTGCGGTTCCGTCAGGTTGGCGCCCACTGGCGCGTCTGCGGTTCCTGGTGATTTGCCGGAGGTCGGTTTGCTTCATGCAAGCGACGCGGCAGGTGAAGAATGGGTTGCGCGCGGAGCGCGAACCCGACGAGTGACTTAGGCCTTGATCTTTACAAAGACGCCGGCGGGCACAACGAGGCGGTTGAGGGCCTCGACAGTGCGGTGATTTGGTTCAATGATGTCGATGATGCGCTTGTGAGTGCGGATCTCGAACTGCTCGCGGCTCTTCTTGTCGACGAACGGCGAACGAAGGACGGTGTAGATCTCTCGGCGCGTTGGCAGCGGCACCGGGCCGGCAACGTGCGCGCCCGTGCGCTTTGCGTGATCCACGATTTCCCGTGCAGACGCGTCAAGCGCCTGGTGGTCGTAGGCTTCCATTCGGATTCGAATCTTGCCGCCCTGCATGGGTGTATCTGTCCTCAATCCAGCTTCGTCATCGTTCCAATCAGTGCTCAGCACGTTGCTGGGCACATGTGGCTGGAAAGACGCGAATCGGGGAGGATACCCAAACTCCGCAAACTGTCAACACCCTTGTTCATGCAACCGATGACTGAAACTCTGGCCAGACCGTCATTGACCTCTTTGCGTCGGAACGGCTAGCCTTGCAAGGACTTCGGGCACTCCGCCCTTTACCGGACCGCGACTTCATTGAGACAGGAAACGCCCATGCGCCAATTTCTCCAGAGAAATGCCTACCTGTTTCTAACTAGTTTCAGCGTGATGTTGGCCGTGCAGGTCCACGGGCAAGGCTCGGGCACCCCTTTACAAAGTCCGAATAACACTGAGAGCAGTCGCCAAACTCCCCCCAAGACGCCAGCCACTGCAACGGGGACCGGTGGTTCTGCAGCAGCCCCGCGCGGGTCGGCAGGCACCGGAACGCCTCCGCCCGGCTCCGCGGCGCCAGCGAATGATGGGCTCGACCCCAAGTACCTGGAGTTTGAAGTGTTGGGAATGCGTTTTCGGCCCCCGGTGCAGAGCATCATGCGCGCCGATGGCAGCGGCATCACTGCGCAGTGGACTATTTCAGAGCGCGCTGATCCGCCACGATTCGTTCTCCGCGTTTCGCGCCTAGTCGCAAGTGATGCAACAAGTACGCCGGCGCAGCAGATCGATTCCTATATCAAGAGCGTCAGTGAGCGCCCATCGCCAAACGCTGTATTTGCCGTGCGCTCGCGCAAGGAATTTGAACTTGATGGGCGCCCCGCTGCCCTCTTGTACACGTCTTTGCGCGAAGGAACTGGCGACGATGAAATCTCCGCCGTTCAGGGCTACTTCATCCTGCAAATTGCCCCCAATGAATTCGTAGTGATTTCATCGCTCCTGGCTGAACAAGACTTCGCTTCGGTTTCAAAACTCTTGGAACGATCGTTCCGCACCATGCAGGTGGCCAATCAGGCCGCTCTTGCTGACGAACGCTCCGGACGAATTGCGCGCGGTGATCACCTACTCCGTGGCCTTGATGAGAAAGCAATGCGTCGCGCCCTTGATCCCGTGGGCGCGAAGGGCGAAGCACCAGCGCCGCGCTGGTACCGGATCACGCGCGTTGATGCCACCGGCGATGTGAAAGATGTGGGCTACATGACCATGGTGGTGATCGATGCCGCCCAAGGATTGGCCAATCCAGATCGGCGCGAGTCGGAATGGACCAARACAGAAAAAGAGCGTGGAATGCTGGTGCGCATGCAGGTTCGCACGCTCCTTGACGCTACCGGTACGGCCTTCAGCGATACCGAAGCGCGGTACTGGACACGTTGGGATCGCGGGCGCGAATTCTGGACTGTGCGCTCCACGATCCGCAAGGATCGCGCGAGTAGCACCTCAACGCAGCTGGGTATTCGGAGCGAACCAACCAGCGGATCGCCACGACCCATTCTGGAGGTGGCGGACGTCGTGCCAAAGGAAGTTGCCACGGAACCACGACGCTGGCCGATTCCGGAAGTTGGCTATCTGTCGCAAGCAGAGTCATTGGTCTTGCCACGCCTCTTCCCGAAAGTTGACGCGCCCGCTGACTACGGTTTCTATTGCTTCGATCCACGGAGCGGCCGACTGGCGCAGCGAGTTGATCGCCAAGTACCCACCGCCAAGGGATACAACATTGCAACACAAACCACGCTTGAGGCGCCGGCGATTGCACAGTTGGTTGATGAGCGCGGCATTCTGCTGAAGCGTTCGAGTGATGATGGTTCCGTCATCGAGGCCACTACCGGGCAAGCACTGCTTGATTTGTGGCAGAAAAAGGGACTTCCAACCAAATGACACGAAGCCACGGAGAAACCCTGCAGCATCCTCACCGGGTCGCATATTCGCCAGCCATGGCGTTCGTGGCGCTGCTCCTTGTGCCATGTGCGCTGGCTGGATGCGCCGCAACAAAGCCGGTAGCGACTGACAACGGTGCGTTCCTTTCCGTGCTGTCTGAGCGAACGCCGCAGACTGACGCACAAGTGCTGTCAAGCAATTTGGAGCCAACCCGCGCCACCATTGAACGCTGGGGTGTTGTTGGTGAAGCCACCGCATTTGAAGTTCGCATGTCGGTCACCGGTAACGAAGACAACGAACGCTGGTCGCGCAGCGAGCCCTCCGCAACGCGGGTCATGGGGCGAAGCAAGACTGATGAGGTGACACTCATCGAGCAGACCGATTCATCCGACGGCTCCACGACACGCTTTCTGCAGCCACTGCTTCTGGCGCCAACCGTCTTGCGCGCCGGCGAGGAATGCACGAGCACCAGCGTGGTAGTGACTGTTCGCGGCGACGCGATCGACAATGAGGGCGGCCGCGCACAGCGTTCGATGAAACTTGCTTCTGAAGACCGAATTCGCACCCCACTTGGCGAATTGAGCGCGCTGCGGATTGACTCCGTATTTACTATGAAAGTGCCATTTGCAAGCATGAGGCGCGAGACATCAACATGGGTACGCGCCGGCGATGGACCGGTAGCCATCCGCAGTGTTGAGAAGATCTTGGTGATGGGCGTGGTGCCACGCAATCGCTCAGAAACGCGCGTTCGATTGCCCGCCACTGGATTGACTCAATGACAGGAATAAGCCCATGATCGGAATGCCGCGTGTACTTCTTGCCATTCCCGTCTTTAACGAGGCGAAGTCGATCGATCGCGTGTTGAGTGCGGTCAAGCCGTACGTGCAAGACATTCTGATGGTGGATGATGGTTCAACGGACGACACGCCCGCCCGCATTGCCGCGCATCCAGTGGAAGTGATCCGTCACTTCCAGAATCGTGGCTACGGACGATCCATGCAAGACATCTTCCATGCCGCGGACGCTGACGGATACGGCTGGGTCATCACCATGGATTGCGACGAACAACATTCGCCCGCTTCCATTCCGGACTTCCTGCAAGCCATCCGCGCCGACAGCGCCGACGTGATCAGCGGTAGCCGCTACCTCCGTGCAAGCCCGGAAGACAACGATGCTCCCGGTCGGCGCCGCGAAGTGAACATGACGCTGACCGCGGAGATCAATGCTCGACTCGGCTCGGTGCCGTCAACCAGCGGCACACGAGCGGCGCTGGGCGGTGGACTCACCGATTCGTTCTGTGGTTTCAAGGCATATCGCGTGGCGTCCTTGCGAACCCTGAGCTTGGATGTGGATGGCTATGACTTTCCGCTGCAATTCTGGGTGCAAGCCGTGGCGCACGGGCTGCGTGTGGATGAGATTCCTGTTCCACGCATCTATGTTGATCTGAATCGATCATTTGGCAGCGAGCTTGATGATCCAACCCGCAGGTTGGCCCTGTACCGCGCTACCTTTGAACGCGAACTTGCGCGCTGCGCGGGGAGACTTCGCTTGATCACCGGGAGTGTGGCGTGAACAACGCGGCGAATGATTCGCTCACCGCTGTGGAGAGCGCCGGACCGCTGCGCGCGGCGCAGGGCACGATCATGGGTGCCGAACTGTCCTACTGGCGCGATGCCATGCGCGAAGAATTACAGATGCCGAGCGGCCTATTGGTGGGCACTGGGCACCAAGTGGAGTGGTGGCATCCGGGAATCGCTGCGAAATTTATGTGGGCGAACGCCGTGGCCACGCGCGCTGGTGCTGCCAGCGTGTGGCTGATCATTGATACTGACATTCGTGATCCGCGTGAACTGCGCGTCCCGGTGAGTGCCAATGGAGATATTGAATCCGCGCTGCATCGCTTTGGACCACGCGCGCTGCATGGCACGCCGGCATGCGTTCGAAGCGCGTGCCAACCAACGGCCTTTGATGACGCGCGCGCGGTAGCCATTCCGCCGTGTGCAGCAGCGGGAACAGACGCTGCATATCGCGCATTGCTGGCGCACTCCAATGCTGCGGACTGCACCACGCAAGTGCTGGCTGCCGTGCGTGACTGCACGCCGGAACTTGGCGCTCCAGGATGCACGGTTCGTTCATCGCAACTCATGAAGACTGCGCTCGGTATGGCCATCGTGGAGCGTGCCGCGCGCGATCCGCACGCATGCGCGCGGGCGTTCAACGCGGCCGTGGCGGTGGTTCCGCGCGTTGCGCGCATGCTCGCCGAAGACGGTCCGCTTGGCCCTGAACTTCCCTTGTGGACGCGCGGCAGCGACGGAACCCGGCACCGCGTGCACGCGGCCGAACTTGCTGCGCTGCGTGCGGAACATGCCCCGCTTTGGCCGCGCGCATTTCTTACCAGCGCCATAGCGCGAGCGGTGCTCTCCGATCGATTCGTGCACGGCACCGGCGGCAAGATCTATGAACGCGCCACCGATATGTTTGCGCAATCATGGCTTGATGCGCGCCTTCCGGCCTTTGACGTGGCGAGCGCCACATTGCGTCTTCCGTTCAGCGCAGACGCGCTCCCACCACCCGTCACGGCTGCGGCTCGCCGCGCCCGATGGTTCGACCCGGAGTCAACGGGATACGCCCCAAGCGCAAGCAAATTGGCTGCACTGGCAACCATTGCAAGCGCGCCCCGCGCCAGTGCCGCACGCCGCAGCGCTTGGCTTGCCATGCACGCGGATTTAGGACGGGCGCGTTCCGTGCATGCAGCTGATATTCAAGCGTTGGATGCGCAGCACGCCGCCGACCGAATCCGCGCACGCGCGGCGCAACTGCKCGCCGATCGAACATGGGCTGCGGTGCTGCATCCCCCGCAAGCACTGGCAGAGTTGGCGGAATCACTCCGTCGGCAATGCCGATGACGAGGCTGCCAATGGGTCGGGGCGGAACAACCGAGTGTCCAGGCTCCACACCTTGTCCGTGAATTCTTGACCGGGATGGACGCCCTTGGAACGTTGCGCCGCGTGGATGGCGATAGCAGTCTTTGCATCCAAATTATCAAGCATGGCAACAAAGATCGCTTCCGGGGTGGAGGGGATCTTGGTGGCACCAAATTCAAGCGATCCATGGTGACTCAGCACGATGTGCTGCAAGACCAAGAGTGCATCGGCAGGAATGCGAACGTTTCCATCGCGGGAGACCTTGCTTGCCATCGCGCTGAGCATGATGACGCCCTTCACGGTGTGGCCAAGCAGATTTCCTTCCGCGGTGTAACTGAACCCGCGCTCCCACGTGAGTTCGGAAGTCTTTCCCAAATCATGCAGGAACAGACCAACCAAGACGATGTCGCGATTGAGTTCCGGATAGAGCGGAAGCATCCCCTCGGCAAGGCGTAGGAGCTGCAGCGTGTGTTCAAGCAGTCCGCCAATCCACGCATGGTGCACACTGACCGCTGCAGGTGCTTGGCGGACTCGTGCCATGAACGGTTCGTTGGAGAGGTACGCATCCGCGAGGGCACGCATGGCTGGATGTGTCAGGGAACCCATGACGCGGCGCAGTTCCAGTTCCATGGCAGGAATGTCATGCTGTGATGCCGGAAGGAGCCGCGCCAGATCTTCAATATCCACTTCAACTGAGCGGATTGAATCCACCACAATCTGCACTTGACCGTTGTACTCCTGCGCTTGCCCACCGATCCACACAAATCCGGTCCGCGCAATCTCACCAAGTTGGGACTCGTCAAAGGTCCATTGGCGAATGGCTACTTCACCACTTGCATCACGAATGATGCCCTTCAAAAAGTGCTTGCCATTCTTAGCAGTACCGCACTGCGGGTTCACCAGCGAATAGGTGCCGTCCACATAGGTATGTGGGCGGATCTTGTCGATCGGAACATGTGGAACATGCGATCGTGGCTGGCTTGGGCCGGACGGCTGCGTTTCTGCCTGTGTCATGGGCGTTCGAGTGTACGCAGTGTGGCAATCGCCGCGGGGATTTCCGCCGCAAGTTCCGTAGCAAGCATTCCCGCAGTGCCACCAGCGCGAGCGGACCACTGTTCGCCGGCAACGGCGTGTGCCTGCACTGCGAGCCGTGCGCAGTTGTAGAGGCCCAGTGAATCTCCATACTGCGCCACCACACCAGCAATGACGCCGGAAAGAACATCGCCGCTTCCGCCGATGGCCAGCGCATCATTTCCGTGCGTGCATGTCCAGGTGCGGGCTCCGTCGGACACGACCGTCCCGTGGCCCTTCAACACCACAATGCATCCAAGCCGTTGCGCCAATCGCTCCGCTGCAGCCGGACGCGCCACCGGATCAATCGGATCGACATTGAGATGCAGTGCGTCCGCAAGGCGCGCAAACTCACCGGGGTGCGGAGTCATGATGATGGGAGCGCGCAAGTCAAGATCAAAGCGCGGAGTGGCGGCCAGGCAATTGAGCGCATCGGCATCAACGATCACTGGGCGATTGTCATCCTGAGCGAGTACGCGAATCACTACCTGTGCTTCGGCAAATCCCGTGCCCATTCCGGGGCCAATCACCAAGACATCGGCGCGGCGCGCTTGTGTATCGAGTGCTGCGGCCACTGCGTGCGGAACAAGGTGACCATCACTATCCACCGCAAGCGGAATCCCGGTGGCAGAAGGGTTTGCTGCAAGAATGGCTGGCAATAGTGGCTCGGGCGCTGCAGCAATGCAGAGCGCGGCGCCAGCGCGCAACGCTCCAAGTGATGCCAGCACCACGCTGCCAAGCATGGTGATCGGATGCGCAGCATGACCGCCGATCACACAGACCGTGCCGAATGTTCCTTTATGGCCGGCAGGGTCACGCGCGGGCAGCGCGGGAAGTGCATCACTGGCGCCATTCATCGCGCGGCGCCCTTCGATTTGATGAGTGGTTTCCCATCAATCGACTGCACTTCGATCGCGGTGTCTCCCATCAGGTCAACAATGCGTGCAAGGTCGGTATCGATGGACGCGCCGTCCGCTGCACTCAGCCCGGTGAGTACATGCGATGCGTCAAATCGGGGTCCACGTGCTGCCAGGACTGCGTCGAAATCTACCCATTTACCGTCAATGATGGCTTGGGTCCACATATGCCATCCGTAGGAATTGCGAATGGCGCCGGACTCTGCAACGTAGAGAAGCCCGGAGGCCACGCGCGCGGGGATTCCCTGCGTTCGTAAGAGAGCACACAGCAGCACCGCGTGCTCAGTGCAGTCGCCCGAGCGAGATTTCAATGCCTCGCTGGCGGTAGCAAATCCGCTGGCAAGATTCTTGTTGGTGATGTACCGATTGACCGCTGATCGCAACGCTTCGGCGCGCGCAAGCGGAAGTGGTGCGCATCCCTCCAGGGACTTTTGGGCAAAGCTGCGAATGGCAGGGTCATCGCTGTCGGCCATGACGCTCGCACGAGTGAATCGAGCGTCGGAGGCATCTGCCGCTGGCGCCATGGAGCTGGCGTCGGCATCAATGGACAGTCGCGCAGCGCCGGCAGCAGTGCGCACAAAGACCTGTGCACCTGCGCTGGGAAGATCGCCAAGCACGCTGTCATTGGCGGTCACCAGCAATTCTGCGCGTCGCGCTTCGGTGAGAGCGCGCGCGTTGCTGGTGAGCGGGATAAACGTTCGTGCCATGATCTCTACCGGCGCGGCGGCCGCGGTAGCGATGGCGCGTGTTGTCAGCCGTGATTCCAAGATTCCAACGCCAAGGTCGGTTCGGCTCTGGATGAGTACGCCATCCGATGASATAAACTCCGATGATGGACGTTCGATGAGTGAAGTCTTGGTGCTCCACTCCGTGAGGCGTACGGTACGACCRTCGACTTCGGTATCAGCCGTTCCCTTGCGGACGCTTTCCACCTGCACCGCATCCGGGCCGCTTTCTGGATCGAGCGTGATGTACCGCAACTCCTTGGCGCCGGACGCAAGCCTGCGCCGAACAAATTCGTCGGCGGCGTAGGGCGGCAACCATCCAGCAGCGGGCAGCGGATGGCGCTGCACAGTGCGACGCCCCGACTGTTCGTCGGCAATTTCCATGTCGTCGGCCGCGAATGTCCATGTGCACCGCACCGGTGCAGCGCCGGACGTCTTGACGATTTCCGCGCGCACCGGAACGCCGCGCGTGGTTTCTTCAAACATGGTTCGAGTGCGCAGCGTCACGCCCTGCCCCATTCGCCCAACGGTCATCTCCGTCTCGGTCATGCTGCGAATGGTGTTGTCTTGGCGTTCGACCCATTCATGAAACCAACCGCATGGCTTGCCGCCGAGCGAGAGTTGATACCAACGATCTTCAAGCGTCTGCGTGGTAGCGGACGGTGCAGCGGGTACGGGCGCGGCGGGCGCAACCTGCGGTGATGGCGTTACCA
>NSIA01000040.1 GCA_002737585.1 Planctomycetaceae bacterium
GAATATCGGGATCGTTGAGTTCCGTATACGCCGGTCCGATTTCCATACCGGCGATGAACAAGTCCCAGCGTTCCGCAATCTCCGGGTGCGCGCGGTTTGGGCGCGTCAACGGACTGATGGCACTTGGATAGTCAAGCACGAAAGTTGGTCGCGCGGGATCAATGAGCGCCTCGGCCTTCTCCTCAAAGAGATGATTGACGAGCAGCCAATGATCAAGCGTGGCGGCCTTATCAATGTGATGCGCGATTCCGGCGGCACGCACCTTTGCCTCATCGCGCATGTCAAAGCCGAACGCACGCATGAAGAGTTCTTCGTAACGCACGCGCTCAAACGGCGCGCGATAGTCAATCTGCAGCGCGCCGAATGGAAGCACCGGACCAGCACCGCGCTCTGGGCACTGCGCCATGGCGCACGCCACGTGATGCACCAGACTCTCCACCATCTCCAACATGGTCATGTAATCGCCGAAAGCCTGGTACGCCTCCATGGCGGTGAATTCCGGATTGTGGCTGCGATCGACGCCTTCGTTACGGAAGTTGCGATTGATTTCAAAGACCTTGCGCATGCCGCCCACCATGAGTCGCTTCAGATAGAGCTCCGGCGCAACGCGCAGAAAGAGCTGCATATCAAGGGCATTGTGCGTGGTCACAAACGGACGCGCCGCTGCGCCGCCGGCAATCGGCTGCATCATGGGAGTCTCTACCTCCAGATAGCCGCGCGCCTCCATGAAGCGGCGCACCAAGCTCACAATCTGCGAGCGCTTCTCAAAGGTTCGCACCGTCTCCGGATTGGCGAACATGTCCATGTAGCGCTTGCGATAGCGAATCTCCGCGTCCTCAAGGCCGTGCCACTTTCCGGGCGGCGGAGCCATGCTCTTGGTGGCGATCTCTATCGTGGAAGCCCAGATGCACGTCTCGCCCTTGTTGGTGCGACCGATCGGACCTTCAGCAACGACCAGGTCGCCGTAGTCAAGCATCTTGGCGAGCGCAAACTCAGCATCGGAAACATTGGCCTTACTCACGGTGACCTGCAAGTCACCCGATGAATCGCGCAGCCAGAAGAACACCAACTTGCCCAGGTCACGGTGCTGCATGACGCGGCCAGCAATGCGAACGCGTGCACGTTGGTCAACGGTCGGCGCGGCGGGATCAGCCTTGCGCGCTTGTTGCGATGCATCAAAGGCAAGATGAGTTGCCTCATCAAAGCGCGCTCGGGCCGCGGCGGCGGACTCCAACTCATCCACGCGTCGCCCGTACGGCTCGATGCCTGAAGAGCGCAACTGCTCCAACTTTGCTCGGCGAGCGGCAACGAGTGCGCCCTCGTCCTCTGGGGTTGTAGGCTGGTTTGCGTCGGGGTTTGGCTGCATTGCGCTGGGCGTGTTAGTAGTCACGGACACCGAATCCTAGCAGTGGAACGCTCGGCGATCGGCATGGTGCACATGGATTCAGGAAGCGCGGATCGCCCGTTAGACTTCAGGTGATGCAGCGCAATCGACGAAGCATGGTTGATACTGAAGTGATCGCTCCGAATCTCAAGCGGAAGTACTCCGGCGTCACGTCCACGGTTGCGGCCCTGCTACCCATACAAGAACGCGAACTCCGGATCGCCACTGTCGGCCCGCGCCTCCCCCTCGACTGGCCCCAACTCGGCGCCATGGATGTGCTGTGGAACATTCGAAGTCCAATCAAGGGACGGCCGTTTCGTATCTGGCACGCGCGCCGCAATGGCGAGATGCTGGCGGGGGTGGTACTCAAGTGGATGAGCGGCAAGAAACTCAAGCTGGTCTTTACTTCGGCCGCGCAACGCGAACACACGCGGTGGACGCGCTCCCTGATTCGACGCATGGATGCGGTCATTGCGGTCTCGCCGGAATCAGCGTCCTACCTCAAAGTTCCCTGCACGGTGATCTCACACGGCGTGGACACCAGCAAGTTTCATCCATCGCCCGATCGCGTTCAGGAATGGAAGGCCGGTGGAATGCCGGGTCGCTACGGAATTGGCATCTTCGGCCGCGTGCGGGCGCAAAAGGGAACCGATCGCTTTGTGGACGCGATGTGCGCGCTGCTGCCCAAGTACCCGGATTTCACCGCGGTGATTGTTGGGTCGATCAAGCCGGAGGAATTGGCTTTCGTTGCGGATCTCAAGTCGCGCGCGGCAGCTGCCGGAGTGGCATCACGGATCGTGTTTCTTGGGGAATTGCCCATGGAAGAAGTACGCGCCTGGCTGCGCCGAGTGATTGTGAACGTTTCGCCGCAGCGCTGGGAAGGATTTGGGCTCCTGCCACTAGAAGCCGGCGCCAGCGCCACCACCACCGTGGCCACGCGCGTTGGCGCCGCGCCGCGACTGATTGTGAACGGAGAGACGGGATATCTGGTGGACATGGACGACATGGCATCGCTCGAGGCGCGGCTTGACGAGCTCATGGCGTCACCCGATGCAACCATCGCCATGGGAATCGCTGCGCATCGTCATGTTCTTGCGGGATTCTCAATCGAACGAGAATCCGCCGCCATTGGCGCGGTGTATGACGGATTGTGGCAACAATCGCTATCCTTGCCGCCCCAACCACCATGTCACACTCCATTAAGCGCATCGGCGTACTAACCGGCGGCGGCGACTGCCCCGGCCTCAACGCAGTCATTCGAGCTGTTACCAAGACTGCCATTTGGAAGCACGGCATTGAAGTATTCGGCATTGAAGACGGATTTCAAGGTCTTATTGAAGATCGTGTTCGCCCACTGAGCGCCCGCGATGTCAGTGGAATTCTCACGCGCGGTGGCACCGTGCTTGGATCGAACAACCGCGCCAATCCACGCCGCTACTGCGTGCGTGTTGACCCCGTCACCGGTCCGGTGTGGGAAAATGTCACCGATCGCTGCGTGGACACTGCTCGCCGCCATGAACTTGATGCCATCATCGTCATCGGTGGCGACGGCACCATGGCAAGTGCTGCTCCGCTGGTGGAGAGCGGCGTGAACATCATTGGCGTTCCGAAGACCATCGACAACGATATTGTTGGAACAGAGATCACCTTCGGATTCTTGACCGCCGTCAACACCGCCACCGAAGCGCTCGACAAATTGCAGTCCACTGCGGACAGTCATCACCGCGTGATGGTGTGTGAAGTCATGGGCCGCAATGCTGGATGGATAGCACTGACCGCTGGAGTTGCCAGCGGTAGTGACATCATCCTGCTTCCAGAAATTCCGTTCGACCTGGACCACATCTGCGAGAACATCGATTTCCGCATGAATAAGGGCCCCGGCTTTGCGATCATCGTTGCAGCCGAAGGCGCGCGCCCGCGTGAAGGCAAGCAGATGGTCGATCGCCTTGATCCAACTTCGCCGGATCCAATTCGTCTCGGTGGTATTGGGCGCTGGGTAGCGGACGAAATCGCCAAGCGCACCGGCGTGGAAACACGTGCCAGCGCATTGGGTCACATCCAGCGTGGCGGCGGGCCGATTCCGGCTGATCGCATCCTTGCCACGCACTTTGGATACCACGCCATCAAGACACTTCTGGAAGGCAAGCGCAGCCGCATGGTGATGCGCCAAGGCAACGTGTTCGGTGATGTTGACATCATGCACGCCGTTGGAAAGCAGCGCTTGGTGCCGCTGAATAACCCACTTATCGAGGCTGCTCGCGCCATCGGTACGGGGTTCGGTGATGGCCGAACGCCAGAGCCAGCGCCGGCAACCAGCGAAGACAACCACTCGGTAGTTGTCTAGCATCGCGCCCATGTTCACTGATGCACTCGCGTCGATCGACGCGTTCACCCCAGCGCACTGGTCGATTGCAGCACTCCTGGCATTCGGGTGTGGAAGCATCCCTTTTGGACCGATCGTTGCGCGCATGAACGGCGTGAACTTGCGCACGGTTGGCAGCGGAAACATCGGCGCCACCAATGTTTCCCGGGCGCTCGGATGGAAATGGGGCGTGTTGGTGTATCTGCTTGATGCGGTCAAGGGCGCTGCTCCGGTACTGCTCGCGGGCATGATGGCCGGCATTCTTGGGCACCCTGCCGATGAGATTCCACGCGCTGACATGTGGTGGTGGCTGATGATGCCCATCGCCGCAGTGCTTGGGCACATGTTCAGTCCGTTCGTTGGATTCAAGGGCGGCAAGGGCGTGGCGACCGGCAGCGGCGCCATGTTGGCGATCTGGCCGGTACTCACCGGACCGCTCTTGGTGGCGATTGGACTGTGGGCGATCATGATTGCACTCACGCGCACCATGAGTATTGCCAGCATGCTGGCGGCCGTCTCCATTCCACTCACGGTGGCCGCAGCAGCCATCATGACTACCGGCACAGGCACCACGGACGGCGAGCTACCCGTTGCCCATGCCCTGCCCGCCATCATCGTCACCGCGGGCGTTGCGGCGTTGGTCGTGTGGAAACACCGCAGTAATCTTGAACGAATCCTCAAGGGGACCGAACCCCGCTTAGGAAGCAAGAGTTAACCGATCGCGCCATTGCCCACGCGGTGCATCGGGCACTACGATCTGTCCCGTGACGAAGGACGCAACACACGCCGTCGATGAGCATTCGGGATATCGCTCGCCGCTTGAAACTCGCAACGCCAGCGTCCGCATGCGCAGCACTTGGAGCGCGCGCCGCAAGTTTGGCACGTGGCGCCGTATCTGGCTCGCACTTGCGGAGTCGCAACACGAACTTGGACTCCCAGTGACCGCCGCGCAGGTCACCGAACTGCGCGCGCACCTCGACGACATTGATTTCGCCAACGCCGACGCGCACGAAGCGCGCCTCCGCCACGACGTCATGGCGCATGTGCACACCTTTGGGGATGCTGCGCCGCACGCGCGTGGAATTATCCATCTTGGTGCCACCAGCCAAGACGTGGTGTGCAACGCGGACACACTGATACTGCGTGACGCGCTCACCATCATCGCCGAGAAACTAGCGCGCGCCATTGATCGCGCCGGCACGTTCGCCACCGAGCATCGCGCCCTGCCCACGCTTGGTTGGACGCACTTTCAGCCCGCGCAACCGACCACGGTCGGCAAGCGCGCCACCCTGTGGGCGCAGGATTTAGCGATTGCGCTCTCTGAAATCGAAGGCCGCATTGACGGCATGCGCCTGCGCGGCCTGCGCGGCGCCACCGGAACGCAGGCTTCATATCTGGGCCTCTTGGGTGGCGACGCCAGCAAGGTGGAAGCGTTGGAGCGAAGCTTTGCAGCCAAGCTCGGTTGGCCAGCGGATCGCTGCTGGCCAGTATGCGGGCAAACTTACCCACGCCTGGTGGATGCACAGATTCTTTCCAGCCTGGCGATCGCCGCCGCTGCCATCCACAAGTGCTGCAACGATCTTCGACTGCTCGCAAACCTCAAGGAAATCGAGGAGCCGTTCGAAGCCGAACAGATCGGCTCCAGTGCCATGGCCTACAAGCGCAACCCGATGCGCTGCGAACGCGCCACTGGACTGGCACGCTTCGTGATGAATCTCTCGGGTAACGGGCTTGATACTGCAGCCACGCAGTGGCTCGAACGCACACTGGATGACAGCGCCAATCGTCGCTTGTCGCTCCCCGAAGCGTTCCTGGCACTCGATGGTGCGCTCGACATTCTTGCCAACGTCTTGGGTGGCTTGGTAGTGCACCGCGCTTCCATTCGCGCYCGCTTGGATGCCGAACTTCCATTCATGGCAAGCGAAGACATCCTCCTTGCTGCMACCGCGCGCGGCGCRGATCGCCAGCATGCGCACGAAGCGATTCGTGTTCATAGTCAAGCCGCTGGACAGGCCGTGAAGAGCGAAGGAAAGCCCAATGATCTGCTGGCGCGCCTCCGCAAGGAGTCGCTCTTTGCAGGGCTGGATCTTGATGGACTCTTGGATGCATCCGCGTACATCGGCCGCGCACCGGAGCAAGTCGACGCGTTTGTTGCAAGCGTCGTGCAACCCATTCGAACCCGGTACCGCGCAACCCTCGCCGACGAACCACAGGTACGGGTGTAAGCGCGCCTTCACGCGCATGAACTCCACCGCCCACGCATCAGCCACTGACACCGCGCCCGGCAAGAGCGGATCGCAACAAAGGTCTCCACCATGGCACTCCCCCGACTTCGCCCTGAATCCACCGCGCTCCTTGTGATTGACGTGCAGGACCGACTGATGCCCACGATCGCAGCCCGCGAGAGCGTGGAGACCAATTGCGCGTTGCTCGCACGCGCTGCCGGAGCACTAGGAATGCCGGTCATCTGCACCGAGCAGTACGTACGCGGCCTTGGGGGAACGGTTGCAACGGTGCGTGAAGCGCTCCCGGCTACCACTGAGGTGATTGAGAAGACACAGTTCAGCGCCCTGGTGGATGGCGTTCGCGCCGCACTCCGAACGCAACGACGTCCGACCGTGTTGGTCTGTGGCGTCGAAGCGCATGTGTGTGTTCTGCAAACGGTGCTGGATCTTGTTGCCGCCGGCTGGACGGTCTTCTATGCCACCGACGCAATTTCTGCGGGTCAAGTTGACCAGGTGGAACACGCATTCCGCCGCATGGATCGCGCCGGCGCGCTTCCCACCGGAACCCTCGGAGCCATGTACGAGCTGATCGGTGATGCATCACACCCGTCGTTCCGCGACATCCTGGAACTTGCCAAGCGAGTGCCTAAAAACGCCTGACGCGTCGCCAGCGAAATTCGCCAACAACGCGTCAGGATTGCGTTTCAGTTGTTAGGCGCCCCACGCGCCTCACCCAGGAAGCGCTGGCGCCAGAAGCCGCCTGCTTACTGAGCAGGACCGCCTTCGGCTGCATCGCGGAGGTTCAGGACGCCCTGTCGAACGGACTGGGCGCACTCCTTGACTTCCTGCATGGTCTTGCGGACGCGGGTGCCCGCAGCCTTGTTGCCGCCAACGGCCTTCTTGATGTCGTCATCGCATTCCACGATGAGCTTCTTCATTCTTTCGTATGCATCCATGGTCTGATCTCCTCTGGAATTGGGTTTCGTCGTACATGCGCCGCGGGGTTCGCGGCGGGCAATTCGTGAATCGGGACCCCCAAGGACCCCTCTTGCTCTCCAAGCGTACCCGGGGCGGACGCCACTAGGTGGCAGATCTGCCAAAAATACCGGGTTCAGGACGCTAAAAACGCCCCTGCATTGCACAGCAGGTTCTGAATGGACACATTATCATTGACCCGATACCCCCTTCCCGACCCTCCGGAGATGCCCGTGGCTACCGAATTCGTCGTTGACCTTGATGCCGTTGACACCAGCAAGGTTCTCTTTGGCGGCGACGCCCTGAATGACTGCCTCCCGCAAATGGGGCACATGCGCCAATGCGACGGCGTGCTCTGGCACAATCCCGAATTCACCATGGGCGTCGGTCACAAACTGGTCCGGCCTGACGAATTCTGGGTCGAGGGGCACATTCCGGGCCGACCGCTCCTCCCTGGAGTGCTCATGATCGAGGCCGTCGCGCAGTTAGCCAGCTTTCTGAACACCAAGAGTGGGCGCGTAAAGGGGTTCCTTGGTTTCACCCGCTGCGACGAGGTGAGCTTCCGGGGCCAAGTGGTCCCCGGCGACAACCTGTACCTCTTGGCGAGCTTGATGGAGTTCAATCGACGCCGATTCGTCTCGCACTGCCAAGGGGTGGTCAATGGCAAGTTGGTCTTTGATGGCAAGATCACGGGAATGACCCTCTGACGCCAGTGCTCACAGGCGGTACCGTGTTTCTTCCATGCCGCTTCCTCCGCTCCGATGTGCCCCGATTCTGAAGCCACGTGCCTGGGGCGGTCGCTCCCTGACGAAACTTGGAAAGTTGGTGCCCCCAGCGCCGGCTGCCCCCGTTGGCGAAAGTTGGGAAATCGCCGACCTCGCAGCGCCCGTCGTTGATGGCATCTCCCGCGTCGCCAGCGGGCCGTTCGCGGGCCAAGGACTTTCACAACTGATCGCCACCCACGGCACCGCGCTGCTTGGTCGCGCGCGTGCACTTTCGGGACACTTTCCACTGCTGATCAAGTACCTCGATGCTGCAGAGAATCTCTCCGTGCAAGTGCATCCGACTGCCGAGTACGCGCGCACTCACCCGGGCGCGCACCTGAAGACGGAGGCATGGTTCGTGATTTCCGCCACTCCCGGAGCATCGATCTACCGAGGTGTTCGTCCCACCGTGACGCCTGCGGAGTTCCGCGCCGCCATCGCTGACGGAAGCGCAGTGAATCTCTTGGTCCGTGAGGAGGTGATCGCAGGTGACTGCATTCCGTTGGAGAGTGGTCTGTGCCACGCACTTGGTACCGGCGTCGTAGTTGCCGAGGTGCAAACACCAAGCGACACAACGTTCCGCGTGTTTGATTGGAATCGCAACGACCCGGCGCGACCACTGCACATTGAGCAAGCAATGGAGTGCATCTTGTTCGGCGCGGCGCAGCGGCTTCCCGAGCGACCAATCACATCGATCGCCCGCGCCAAACCGCTATGGAGCGATGGGCTACGCGCCGCCACACTCTGTGCGAATGACTACTTTGAAATTGAGGCGATCGAAGCATCCCCATCCGGTGATGCGGCCCCATTTGGCTGCAGCACTGACAATGCGCCGGTCATCCTCATGCTGGTACGCGGTGAGGCAGTGATGGAAACGAACGGACATCGCCCCGAACATCTGCGCGCTGGTGACACCGTGCTTCTTCCGGCAGACCTGGTTGCAACCACCATTGACTTGGCACCCGAGTCACTTCTACTGCGTGCCGTCATGCCAGACCCCGCGCGCGGCATCCATGATGCCCGACCACATGGAGAGCACCTCTCATGATCCCGCTCATACTGAGTGCGCTGCTCGCAGCTCTGCATGGTGTGCAGGCTCCGCCGGTCGCGCCAGCACCACCGCAGCAGCGGGTCGGACCGTCAACCGTTGTTCCACCACCGTTCGTCCCAACGGCGGGCGCTCAGCCCGCTGCGGGTGGAACGAAACCTGGCACGATGCCTCCGCCGTACATCGAAGGCGCTAGCCAGTTTCTTGTGCAGCCCGGGCAGACTTGGCAGCACATCCTTGCCGAGGTGAAGCCCGGTGACGAAATCATCTTTCCCGCTGGATTCCATGTCGCGCAAGTGATCGATGGACTGCAAGGAACACGCGAGAAGCCGATCTTCATACGCAGCCGCGACCGGGTTCCTGCTGCTGTTGCATGCGATGGCGATGGTTGGGTGTTTCGCAAATGTAAGCATGTGGTGGTTGAAAACATCATGTTTCTCAGCCCGCGCGGCGCTGCGGTGGTGATTGATGGCCGCGACGGCCAAGTGGCACCAACGCAACCATGGCCTGCTGAATTCACGCTACGCAGTTGCACCATCAATGGCGCGCGCGCGAACGCGGAGCAAGATGCGGTGCGATTGCAATCGGTCACCAATGTTCGTATTGACCAGGTGCAAGTGGACGGGTGGAATGATGCCGCGGTTGAGATTGTTGACTCGCGCCGAGTCTTGGTGCGCGGGTTGATGATGGTGCCCAACAACACGTTGACCCAGAACGTTGGCATCAAGGTGCTCGGGGACTCCGGACTGATTTCTGTGACTGGATGTGCATTCAACAAGACCATGCGCACTGGAGTGCAAGTCGGAACTGCATGCCCGGGTGGCGATGTGAAATTTGCACCGGCGGTCGATCAGATGCGCATTGATCGCTGCATCTTTGATGGCGTTGGCACCGGGGTCTCGATCGCCAATGCGCGCGACTTGGTGCTTTCACGCGCCACGCTCATCAACCCGACCGACGCGATCTACGCGATCCCTGATGATGCCGGAACGATCAGCAAGGTGCTCGTTGAGAAGTGTTTGGCGTTCTGGGTTCCTGGTGCATTGGCCAAATTCTCGCCGCATCCAGAGCGCATCCTCCCACCCACCGTGACCCTCAGCGACAACCTGTGGTACTCGGTGGAACTTCCCGTCGCCTGGGAAGTCCTCGGCGCGCCGTTTGGCTTCCAGAGCGCGGCGCAATTGACCACCCTTGATCCGGGGATCGATACCACCACCCTCCGGCCGCGAAACGGCGAAGCCCTGCGGTACGGCGCCCACAGTATTGCCGCCACGCAGGGGAAACGGCTCCCAGACGACCCCGTGGACAGCGATCCCCCACCCGTGGTGCCGCAGCGGCAACCCTGACTCATCCGCGAGCGGTTCGCTGTATCATCCCTGCCCCCTCGCAACCTTCCCGGCTGCGTGGTCCGTGCATGAATTCCAAGGTCGGGTGCCGCGGCGCGGCCGACCTCACAGAACGATCCGCCGCACGACTCCAGACGGAGCCACCACAGACATGCCCAGCACTGGCACGATCAAACAAGTCATCGGTTCGACTTTCGACGCACAGTTCCCTGAGAACGGGATTCCCGAGATCTTCAACGCACTGACCGTGGAGTTTGAACTCAACGGTCAGAAGCAAGTCCTCGTCGGCGAGGTTGCCAAGCACCTTGGCGGCGGCATGGTTCGCTGCGTCGCATTGGCGTCCACCGACGGCCTGCGCCGCGGAACCCCGTGCGTCGACACCGGTTCGCCGGTGCGCGTGCCCGTGGGCGAAGGCGTGCTCGGACGCGTGTTCAACCTCCTCGGCCAGCCCGTGGATGAACGCGGACCGGTGAACACCACCGACACCGCGCCGATCCATCGCTCCGCCCCAACGATTGCCGACCTGAACCCCAAGACCGAAATGCTGCAAACCGGCA
>NSIA01000183.1 GCA_002737585.1 Planctomycetaceae bacterium
GGACCACTCGAATTGGCTTCTTTGCGGAGCGATCGGCGCCTGCTGCGCGCGTCCCTTCGTCCATTGATCGTTCACTTTCCATACCGCAATACTAGCGTCCCTTCCCTGCGCGGCTCAATGGCCATCACGCCGGATCCGGCTCGCGCAGTGGCTCAATGTGGCGCAACTTGCGCAACTGAGGAACCGCCATGGTGATCACGCCAAGCACCACCAACGTGCCGATTCCCCCACTGACCACGCTGGCTACTGGTCCAAAGAAACGGGCAACCACCCCGCTCTCAAATCCGCCCAACTCGTTGGAGCACTCGATAAACATGGTGTTGACCGCACCGACTCGTCCGCGCAAGTGATCCGGGGTGCGCATCTGTACTAAGACGTGACGAATCACCACGCTGATGTTGTCCGCGGCACCCGCAACTGCCAGCGCCAACACTGCTACCCATGGAACAGTTGCATATCCAAACACAATGGTTGCGCCCGCAAATGCCGCAACACTCCAGAGAAGCATCGGGCCAGCGTTTCGGAAATTCGGTCGGAATGCCAACCAACCAGCCATGGCAAGTGCGCCCACGTAGGGCGAAGCGCGCAGAATTCCAAGGAGTATCGGCGCCTGTTCAGAACTTGCTCCAAGCAGTTCGTCCGCGTACTGCGGAAGAAGCGCGGTTGCTCCGCCAAAGACCACCGCCAGCATGTCCAAAAGGATCGCTCCAAATACTGGGCGCTCGTGCCACATGTGTGACATCCCCGCGAACATCGCCTTGACGGTCACCGCCCTGTTTCCACGGGGCGCAGCGCGCGGCTTCACGGCGGCAACAGTCACTGAGAAGATCACGCAACCAATCGCGGTCAATATGTACACCGGCCATATCGCCGGCAAATAGGCAATCAATACGCCCGCCGTCAGCGGCCCAACGATTGCCGCAAACTGAAAGATGCCACTCTGGTACGTCACTACATTCTGGAAAATGGAGTTGGGAACAATCAGCGGCAAGAAGCCCTGCCGCGCCGGGCCATTGAATGCGCGCACGCAGGCGCTCACCACCAACAGCACATAGAAAGCAAACACAGGCGCATCCATCCAAGAAAGCAGTGAGAAGCCCAACGCGACCGCCGCAAATCCTGCCTGGGTAGCTACCACAATGGCCTTGCGATCACGGGTGTCCGCCACATGGCCGGCAAGTAGCGAAAGCAGCACCACCGGAAGAGCCCGGCACAGACCCATGACGCCCAGTGCCAGTGGATCATGGGTGCGAGCCCAAATCTCCCACGCAATGGCGGTGTTCATCACCTGTAGACCGGTGGACCCAAACAGGAATCCCACCGCAAATCGCCGGTAATTGGCGATGCGCAATGCCGCGAATGCGTCATGGGCGGCGGGGGGGTGTTGTTCGTGGTGCGGCACGTCGAGTGGGGATCCAAAGCCGAATTACAAAGCGTACCGCGCACAGCCCGGCGCGCCTTATCCTTTACGACCCACGGCCACGCGGCCAACCACCCTCACGACTAGGAATTGACTCATGCGTATTGCGCTTGCTGCTGGCGACGGAATCGGACCAGAAATCATGGCTGCCACCTTGGAACTCTTTGCTGCGGCGGGAGTCAGTAAGTTGGTGGAGTTCGTTCCTGTTGAAATGGGCGAAGCGATCTTTGCACGCGGCAACACGCGCGGTATGACTGACGAGGCCATCCGCGTCGTGGAAGACCTCGGCGTGCTCTTCAAGGGACCGATGGCTACGCCGACCGGCGGTGGCGGTAAGTCCATCAATGTCACAGCGCGCAAGATGTGGAGCGCATACGCCAACTACCGACACTTTCGCACACTGCCGGGCGTGGTCACGCCGTACAGCAAGGCTGGCATCAATCTTGACTTTGCCATCGTGCGTGAGAATATTGAGGACACCTACGGTGGTATTGAGCACCGTCTGACCAACGATGTGATGGTGGCCAAGCGCATCATCACCGCGCCGGGCTGTGATGAAGTGCTCCGCTTCGCATTTGAGACTGCCAAGCGCATGGGGATTGACACGGTGCACTGTTCGCACAAGGCCAACATCATGAAGATGACTGATGGTCTGTTCCTGGAACGATTCCGCACCATGGCCTTGGAATACCCAGGCATCGCCGCGCCCGACGTGATCGTTGATGCTCTGTGCATGAACCTGGTGATGAAGCCATCGCAATACAAGATGGTGGTGCTCACCAACCTGCAGGGCGACATCGTCAGCGATCTTGCCGCTGGTCTTGTGGGCGGCCTTGGCTTCGCTCCGAGTGCAAACATCGGTCGCAATATCTCCATCTTTGAAGCAGTCCACGGCACCGCGCCGGACATTGCTGGCAAGGGAATTGCCAACCCAACTGCACTGGTGCTCTCCGGACTGATGATGCTTCGCCATATTGGTCTTGAGAAGCAGGCCGCCACGATTGAGAATGCATTGCTCGCTGCACTTGAGGACGGCGCGCACACCGGTGACTTTGGCGATCGCAGCAAGCCAACCCTGAACACGCATGCCTTCGTCCAAGAGATCACTGCGCGCCTCGGACAGGAGCCAAAGACGGTGAAGCCTGCGCCTGCCGGCACCAGCGACCGCATCACGCGCGTGGCACATCCAAAGCCAGAGTCCGCCCTGGTGATGCGAACATTTACCGACGTGAAGAAGGAAGTCGCCGGACTGGATGTCTACGTAGAAGCCGTGCATCCAGCGGCCGATACCGCGGTGCAGATGCAGCACCTCTGCGCAACAAGTCCGTTTCAAATCACTCTCGTTTCCTGCCGCGGAATGCAAGTCTGGCCACGCGGATCCGCGTTCACCGAGTGTGTTGACTACTGGCGCGTTCGTTTCGAATTACGTGACGGTCGCACCGCAACGCAGGCGGACGCCATCGCGTTGCTTGGCAATATCACCCAACACGCCGTTGTCAGCGAGTATGAATTGCTGCGCACCTACAACGGAGTGCGCGGCTGGACACTGGCGCAGGGGCAATGAACTGATATGCACCGTCGCGCGCAACAACTCCGCACATGAATAGCCGCGAGCCAATCTCTGGGGCGAAGCGCAATCCATTCCTGGCGGGGCTACTCAACCCAACGCAGCGTGCGGCTGCCATGTTGCGCCTGGATGCAGATTGGGCATTGGTTGCATGGGGCGCTGCCATTGGCGTGATCGTGGCCTTCCTAGCGCTCGGATTCATTCTGCCCATTCGCTGGGGCGAACACGCGCTTGAGTCCGCACTGCGCGGAAGCCGCGAAAGTGCGGCAGTGATTATTGCGGTGGCTCCCGTACTCGGTGCCATCGGGACGGTGATTGTCTTTGCCATTCTTCCGATGCGCCAGCGCGGCCACGGAGTTACCCAAGTGATGTACGCGGTGCAGCGGACCAACTCGCGCATTCCGCCACTGTTAGCGGTTCGGCAGTGGCTGGCCTCCACACTCACCATCGTGTCCGGCGGTAGCGCGGGGCCAGAGGGTCCGATCGTCACCATCGGCGCCACGGTTGGTTCAAACGTCGCCCGCTTCATGTTGCGACCGTCGGCCAGCAACACCAGCACGCTGCTCGGATGCGGTGCCGCCGCTGGACTTTCTGCGGTATTTGCTGCACCGTTAACGGGCATCTTCTTTGCAGTGGAAGTGGTGCTGAAAGATTTCTCCGCGCGCACCTTTGCGCCGATCGTGGTTGCATCCGTACTGGCATTTGCCACCGTGCAAAGCGTGCTTGGTCCGGTTGATTCGCTGTTTGGCCCAGCGGCACGCGAGATCGGACCACGCCTCACCGGCATGACCATGGGGCTGACGCCATTCTTCATAGTACTGGCACTGCTGTGTGCCTTCGGTGCGGTGTTCTTCATGCGATCGTTTGAAATCATCGAGCGCGCATTTGTCATTCTGCCAGTGCCGCGCATGATGAAGCCCGTCATTGGCGCGGCGCTCTTGGGCATGGGCGGCGCGGCATGGGTGTGGATGCACCCCGAATCACCACTACCACCCTTCTTCGGCACCGGATACTGGGTAGCGCGCGACCAGATTGAACACGCAGGACTCGCGTCACCGAGCTTCGCGTACGCGGGGATTCTTATGGTGTGGTTTGTTGGAAAGGTATTCGCTACTGGCACCACACTGGGGTCCGGATCTGCGGGCGGACTCTTTGCCCCCAGTTTGGCGTGCGGAGCGATGCTGGGCGGAGCGTTTGCAGAAACACTGCGCGCCGCAGGATTTCAATCAACCCCGTCGCCGGAATTGGTACTTGCTGGCATGGGTTGCATGGTGGCTGCCACCACGCATGCGCCACTGGCGGGTGCCATGCTTGTCTATGAGCTATGCCACCAAGAGTCGGTGATTTTGCCAGTGCTATTGGCTACGGTGATCTCCACACTCGCGTGTCGGGCGATGCATCCGTTCAGCGTTTACACCGCCGGACTTGCTGCCTTAGGCGTACGTCAAGGAGTGGTCGCTGACCTAGTGGCACTCCGAAAGATTGCGGTACGCCAAGTAGCACAACCGCCCGGGGTAGTCATTCTTGACAGCGCATCGGGCACCGCGCTTCTTGAATTGGCTGAGAAACACGGAGCACATGATGCAGTGGTGATTGATTCCGAAGGTTGCTACCGCGGCATGATTACCGCGCGCGAATTGCAATCTGCACTCCTCGCCCGTGAAGCACTTGCCGCCACGGTTGCTGCCGATCTCATGCGCACCGATATTCCGGTCACCACTGAAGATGAGTCCATGGAAATCGCATTCCATAAACTCAGTGCGAAAGATATTGATGCCATCGCGGTAATTGATGAGCCAACCAAGCGTCTCCTTGGAATCCTGACCCGCGAGCGATTATTGCAGGCGTACGGCGGCGATCTCACATCCGGCAAATAGTTACTGCGTGGCCCCGCGTGTGCCTGTCAAGTCCCTGCGGTGTAATCGCCACCAGGTGATCACTGCGGCAACAACGCACAAGGCGCCCAGCACTGCAAAGATCCGGTTCGAATCCATTCCGGCATTGCGCAAGGCAAGAAACATGGCTGAGCCAAGGGCCGCCATCATGAAACTCATTCCATTGGCGGTTCCTAAGCATCGCCCCCGCGATTCATCCGGGGCCAACATTTGCAACATGCTCTGTAGAGGAATGATGTAGAAGCCCGCCACCAAGCCGGTGTAGCTCACCAGGATTGCAACGTTGGTGTAGGTGGGAGTCATCAGCCCAAGCGCAAGGAATCCAAACGCAAGCCCAAGCGCGCCGGCAGGTACAAAGAACCGGCGTCGATGCGGGCGATCAAGCCACGCTGCCAACACGCAACTGATGCCGATCGAAACTCCAAGTCCACCCATCAAGTAACTGACCTTGGCGTTCGAAACTGCAAGGATCTTTGAATAGTCCGGGAGCACCAACAGCGCCACCGCTGCTGTGAAGTAGAAGAATGTCCACGCCACCGCTACCGCGAGCAGCGGCGAGTGCGACATTTCGCGGATGGTGGTGACGTAGGTACTGATTGGATTCCACTCACGCGGCAAGGAGGGCATCTGCGCGCGAAGCCGCGGCAATGTCAAGCACGTGATGAACCCGAAGAACACCAGCACTGCCAACGCAATTCCTGGAAGCCATGCACCCCATACTGACGGTGCACTCGGCGCAATGGCCCCGGAAGCCAAAGTGCCGCCAGCAACTGCAAAGCTGGCCTCCCACTCATCCGCCAAGAACCCTGCAAGAAGTACGCCAACAATGACTGCCACATTGGTAGCCATGTTGATTACTCCATTCGCACGCGCAATGTCGCGTCGAGCCACCAACTCCGCAATCATGCCGTACTTGGCTGGTCCGAAGAACGCACTGATGATGGCAAACAAAATCAGCGCGGCCATGGCTAACCATGCATCGCCGAATCCAAATCCAAGCGCAGCCAAAACCACCACGCCAAACGCTGCCAATTTCAATACAACCGTTACCGATCGCTTGGAGTTTCGATCCGCAATGCGCCCCGCCCACGCCGACAGCACAATGAACGGCACCGTAAAGGCCACGCCGATCCAACCGCCGCCGCCCTGGCCAAATACAAGTTCCCACGGGTTGCCCGCCGCCACCGCAATAGTGAGAAGCGTCTTCACAACATTGTCTGTTGATGCTTCCACAAACTGCGTTGCCAAGAGCGAAATGAAGCCTCGATTCCACAGTGGAGCGCTACCAGCAATGCCACGGCCTTCGGTGGGATCGATGTGGATGCCGATGTCACCCGTTTGATTCAGTACAACATCTGCTACCGGCACGGTCACTTG
>NSIA01000184.1 GCA_002737585.1 Planctomycetaceae bacterium
AGTCCAACTGAAATTTGGATTTCTGAAGCACAGGAACGCATGGTGCTTTCCGTGCCTCCCGGTAAGTTGGAACGCCTCCGCGCCGTGTGCCTCGCGCATGGGGTTGAGCTCTGCGACCTGGGTGAATTTGGCACCAATGACGGCATGATTCGCTTGTACTGGCACGGCACAGAAGTGGGCGCGTTGGACACGCATTTCCTGCATGAAGGCGTACCGATGCCAACCCGCGAAGCAGTGTGGGATGCTGCGTGGAGTGCCTCACAATTGCCAGCGCCGGGGAACGGGCGCGGTGTTGGTCCGCGGCTTCTTGATACAACCTGCGCGCTGCTTTCGCATCCGAACATCGCCAGCAAGGAATGGATCATCCGGCAGTATGACCATGAAGTGCAAGGGGGCAGCGTCATCAAGCCGCTGGTTGGCGTTGGCAGCGGCGGTCCGTCGGACGCGGCCGTGGTGCACCCCGTGCCGGGTTCGCGCCGGGCACTTGCCATCAGTAATGGGCTTGCCACTGGTTGGAGCGCGGACCCGTATGCCATGACTCTCGCGGCGCTTGATGAATGCGTGCGCAACATGGTGTGTGTTGGTGCTGACCCAACCCGTATGGCGGTCTTGGATAATTTCTGCTGGCCTTCGTGTGATGACCCGCGCAACATGGGCGCACTGGTCCGTGCTGCCGAGGCGTGCTACGACGGCGCCATGGCGTACCGCACGCCATTTATCAGTGGCAAAGACAGTTTGAAGAATCAGTTCCGTACCCAGGATGGCCGCACCATCATGATTCCGCCGACCCTCTTGGTGTCCGGATTTGGAATCGTGCCGGATGCAGAGCGCGCCTGCACCATGGACCTGAAGTCAGCGGAACACGTACTGGTGCTGGTCGGAACAACCGGCGCACGTATGGGCGGAAGTCACCGCGTGATGTTGGGCGCATGTGGACATTCAGACAATCGTTTGCCGGTGGTTGATCCTGCGCGCGGCGCGCGTACTGCGCGGGCAGTTGCAGCGTGCATCGCGCACGGGGCGGTGCGCTCCGCGCACGACCCGAGCGAAGGTGGATTACTGCCAGCGCTCGCAGAGATGTGCTTTGCGGGCGGCCTTGGCGCGCGTGTCGATCTTTCGCGCGTACCGGTCGATGAGGCAGATCGCACTGAAGTTTCGGACGAGTGCCGCGCCTTTGCAGAAGATCCGCATCGCTACATCCTGGAAGTTGAGCAGGCGCAACTTTCCAAAGTGCAAGCGCATCTTGACGGGATTGCGCACGCAGTGATCGGTACGGTGACACACAGCACCACGCTTGAAGTTGTTGGAATTCGCACGCCACAAGAGTCCATGACCCTCGACACGCTTCGCGCCGCATGGAATGCGCCCACCGGTGGATGAGATCAGCACCATGAGCACCGACGGACCAAAAGCTCTTGTCATTACCGCGGCAGGTATCAACTGCGACCTTGAGCTTGCGCAATCATTCGCGGCGGCCGGGGCTGCACCAGAATCAGTGCTACTTTCGGAATTGATCCGAAATCCCAGCCGAATTGATAACTACCGGCTCATTGGACTTCCCGGCGGATTCAGTTTCGGCGATGACATTGCCGCCGGCCGCATCATGGGTGCACTCATGCGCCGCAGTATCTATCCAGCGCTGACCGCAGCGATTGAACGCGGCGTCCCGATGATCTGCCCTTGCAACGGCTTCCAAATTGCCGTGCAGGCAGGCTTGTTGCCGGGACCAAGCACGGATTCTGCATGGCCAGCGAATGCTGCAGAGCCATCCATCGCGCTGCTGCAGAACAGCACCGGTCGATTCCGAGACGCGTGGACGCGCGTGGAGATACCTGCAGACACGCGTTGTATTTGGACGCAAGGCCTTGAGTGTGACGATGTCACCGGGATCCTTCCAAGCGCACACGGCGAAGGTCGGTTGGTGACTGACGAGGCGCTTCTTGATGCGCTGGAGGCCAATGGGCAGATTGCGGTCCGTTACCACCTTGCAGATCACTTTAATGGCAGCATGCGTCGTATCGCGGGCATATGTGACGCCAGTGGGTTGGTGTTTGGATTGATGCCGCATCCCGAGCGCTTCACGCGTTGGACGCAACATCCGCGCTGGACGCGGTTGTCTGCGCATCAGCGCGCGGGCGAACCACTTGGACTGCAAATGTTCCGCAACGCCGTCGAGCGCGTGCTCGTGAACGCCTGATGTATTGCAAGCGCATCGCGCAGAGGAGACTTCTATGACACAGACAAGTACCGCCACTCTCCGCTGCGGCGTTGTGGGTGTTGGCAAGATGGGAAATCACCACGCACGCCTATGGACGCAGGTAGAAGGCTGTGATCTGGTGGGAGTGGTTGACTCCAGTGCTGATCGTTGCCAACAGGTGGTGGAAAAGTACGGCGGCAAGGGCTATTCCGAAGTCGATGCACTCATCGCCGCGGGCGTGGATGTGGTAACGATTGCCACTCCAACGATTCATCACCGTGCGGCCGCCGAAAAACTCCTGGCGGCTGGAGTGCATTGTCTGATTGAGAAGCCACTCGCTCCTACACCGGTGGAAGCGCGAGCGATCGCTGACGCTGCCGCACGGAGTGGCGCACTGTTGCAGGTGGGCCACGTGGTTCGCTACGACCCAGTGATGGTGGCGGTGCGAAAGCTTGGCCTCGCACCTCGCTTTGTAGAAGTAGACCGTGTGAGCCCCATGACATTCAGAAGCGTGGATGTGGGCGTGGTCTTGGACATGATGATCCATGACCTTGATGTCTTACTGATGCTCTTTGGTGCGGAGCCGGTCGAAGTTCGCGCCAGCGCCGTGAGTGTTCTTGGCGAAGCTGAAGACGTCTGTAACGCCCGCCTGGAATTCCCGCGCATGGCGGATGGCTACACGCCGGTCGCCAATGTGACAGCCAGCCGAATTGCCATGAAAACCGAGCGGAAAATTCGCATCATGAGCGATGACACCTATGTCAGCGCCGACTTTGTCGATCGCAAGGGGACAGTGGCGCGCAAGGGCCCCAACGCCGACAAGATTGCTGAAGTGCGCGAACTCTTGAAGAAGGGCGCGGACCTGAGTCACTTGAATTTCTTGGATCTCCTGCAGGTCGAGCCGCTTGATGTTCATGCCGGCGAGCCCCTGCGCTTGCAGGCGGAGGATTTCATCGACGCTATCCGTGCGGGTCGGCGGCCACTCGTTGATGCCGAGGATGGATTCGCTGCAGTGCGTACCGCTGACCGAATTGTTGCTGCGGCGCGCGCAGCTGGCTCGCGCATGGTTTGAATCGCTGATGAAATCACTCGTGAAGTCCACACCAACATCATCCAGTCAGCAGATCCAATGGACTGACGCAGCGCCTGCTCAGGTGGATGTAGCGATTGTGGGCGGCGGATTTAGCGGGCTGGTGGCTTTGGTACATCTGTGCCGCGCACTTCCGGCTGGAACATTTGCCGTTATGGAGTGTCATCCGCTGCACTTCCCGGGTACTGCTTACGGTAGCTGTGACTCGGAACACCTGTTGAATGTGCCGGCTGGTCGCATGGGGCCAATCCCTGAAGATCCATCCAGTTTCCATCGTTGGCTTGAAACACAGACGCCAGGCAAATTTCGCGCCGATGCATTTGTTCCGCGCGCATTGTTCGGCGCGTATCTGACAGAGTTTGTAGCGGACGAAGTGGCGCGCTCAGGAGCGCATGTTTCATTTGTGCGCGCAGCGGTGATTGATATGCATGACGCGCAGTCACATGTGAATCTGACGCTGGACTGCGCTGGTGATTCGGCCGACGGACCAAGTCGACAGCAGTCGATGATCGCTCGGTCTGTAGTCATTGCCCCTGGCTTGCCAGCGTCGCCCGCGCCGTGGGCGGATCATGTGCATGACGTTCCGGCAGGGGCCCTCGTTCCTGATCCATGGAAGGCAGGGGCGCTCCTTGGCATTCCTCCTGATGCAGCCGTCATGCTGCTCGGAAGCGGACTGACCGCTGTCGATATTGCGGAGGGCTTACGGCGCCTCGGGCACCGTGGCATCATTCGGATGGTCTCTCGCAACGGTCGATTGCCGCTACCGCACGCGGATCACGGCGAGCCTCCGATGCTTGCAACCAGAGAGCAGTTCGCGGGAAGTCCCGCCAAGGTGCTATCAGCACTTCGGAGTGCTGCCCGACAGCGCCTGGCAGCGGGCCTCGGTTGGCAGGGCGCCATTGACGCCATTCGCCCGCATATTCCAGCCATTTGGAAGTCATGGTCGACAGCCGAGCGGCGCCATTTCATCCGTCGCGCGCGCGCGTTGTGGGAGATTCACCGTCATCGCGTGCCATGTCAAGTGCTTGCCGACATCAATGCTCAATGCGTGGCTGGCACACTACTCATTGCGCGCGGCGAATTGTTGGCAGTGCAGCCAGCAAACAGTGAAACTGTTACCGCGACGATCCGCACCGCCGATGGTGCAACGCATGTGCACACGGTAGCACGCGTGATCAACTGCACTGGTCCATCAATGAATCTGCGTGATACGCACCATCCACTGTTGGCCAGTGTGCAACGAACCGGACTGGCTTGTACTGATGATCTGGGTCTTGGCATTCGCTCTGACGATGAATGTCGACTGGTCGGCGCCAATGGTGTTGCAAACCCACGCATTGTCATTGCCGGAGCGCTCCGTCGCGGTGACATGTGGGAAGCAACGGCCGTCCCGGATTTACGCGTCAATGCGTCACGCGCTGCAGCCACGCTGGTAGCGCTGCTTGCGGATCAACATAGCAAGGTGATTAACTAGGTGCTTGTTGGTAGTCATCTCAGTATCGCTGGCGGCATGCATCTGGCCATTCAGGACGCGGTTCGCCTTGGTCTCGATTGCGTGCAAGTGTTCACCAAGAATCAGCGGCAGTGGAAGTGGAAGCCGCTCACTGATGAGGAAACCACCAACTTCCGCGCCGCCGTCACTGACGCTGGTTGGCATGTTCACCCCGAGCGGCACTTGGTCAGTCACAACAGTTACTTGGTGAACCTGGCGTCCCCGGATGCAGACATGCGTGCCAAGAGCCGGGCACTGCAACTGCAAGAGACCGAACGCTGCGAGCAACTGGGCATTCCGTCCTGCGTCATGCACCCGGGCGCGCACCTCGGCAAGGCTGGAATTGCAGCCGACGAGGAGGCGGGTATTCGCAGGCTGGTGGCTGAACTTGATGCCATTCATCAATCCACCAAGGGGTACCGCACCGTCACTTGCATTGAGAACACCGTCGGTAGCGGCACAAACCTCGGTGGACCACTTGAGCATCTTGCTCGCATTCGCGGGGCAGTCAAGAACCCGGAGCGCGTCGCGTTCTGTTTCGACACGTGCCACGCTACTGCGTATGGCCATGACACTTCGACGCCAGCGAAAGCGAAGTCCTTCTGGCAGTCATTTGAATCCGTCGTCGGACGCGCTCATGTGCGAGTCATTCATGTCAACGATTCCAAGGGCGCCATTGGTTCACATCTTGACCGCCATGAATATCTTGGCGGCGGTACCTGTGGCAAGCCGTGCTTTGCGGCGATTGCGCACATGTCAGCATTTCGTCATGTCCCAATGATTATGGAAACGCCCAAAGAAGGCAAACTTCGCGGTCGAGATCCAGACCGCGCGAACGCTGCGTGGCTGCGGGCTTTGTCACTGGTGATGCTTGCGTCTGTCGCACTGACACTCATGAGTGGTTGTCGGCCCTGGGCGAAGTCGGACACAGAACTGACCGCGGCGCGTGTTGGCGCGGTTGCCCCAACCGCCGAAGAATCAGACCGCCTGCGGCGCGCGCAGGGTGTTGCAGACCGCGGGGATTATCAAGAAGCCCTTGTGGAATTCCGATCTTTACTAGCCGAAAATCCCCGTTTGGTGGACGTGCAGGTTGCGGTTGGCTCTCTCACGTTGGAGCAGGGTGACATCCGCGCAGCGCAGCGTTCCTACGAAGCCGCCATTCAAGCTGATCCCCGCAATGTCGATGCGCACATCGGCCTCGCGCGCACGCATCTTGCAGCCCAGCGCAACGATGACGCCGTTCGTTGCTTCCGCCAAGCATTGGTACTTGCACCAAACGACATGCGAGCCATTGCCGGCATTGCCGATGCGCTTGAGCGCTCAGGCAATGCCTC
>NSIA01000185.1 GCA_002737585.1 Planctomycetaceae bacterium
GCCAGCCCGAGCAAGCAGCACGTGCTCAGATGCAATCACCACTGCCGCAAGCGCAATGGCTGCAGCAAATCCAACACCGCTGCACAACGCTGGTTCGGCACGCCAGAATGCAACCAAGAGCAGCACTGACAACACGTGCATCGCTCGCGACGCCCAGTTTGCGCGCCGAACTCCCATGCGTGCCGGCATGCTGTGCAGTCCATCACGAACGTCCACTTCAACATCCTGCATGGCATACAGAACGTCAAAGCCAGCCACCCAGAACAGCACCGCGCCAGCCAAGAGCCACGGTCCCGGTTCAAACACCGCCGCAGAACGCACCGCGATGCCTGCTGCCACTGGACTGATTGCCAAACTTGCGCCAAGCCACACATGGCAGAGCATGGTGAATCGCTTAAATAATCCGTATGAACAAATCCAGAACAACACCGGTAACGCCAGCGCCAGTGGCCACCAGTTGTTCTGAAGCACGCCAAACAGTCCGCACAACATGACGAACGCTGCCGATGCCGTAAGCAGCGCCACGCGCACTTGCCAGACTGCAACGCGCCCCGCCGGCAACGCGCGCGAAACCGTACGCGGATTGCGCGCATCAATTCCTCGGTCAAGCAATCGATTTGCCACCATCGCCGCGGTGCGCGCGCTCACCATGCATCCAACCACCAGTAGCGCTGAAAGCGACAACGCGCGCCAGTCAATGGGGCCGTCCGGCAATGCAACAAATGCTCCCAAGAGCGCAAATGGCAGCGCAAACACGGAGTGCGAAAGCTTGATGTCCTTGGCGATCTCGCGTGCAGCAGCGAGACCATCAACCGTCACTTCGAAGGCTCCTCAGTGGCTCCCACAGGAACAGCCTTCGGAGGCACAGCGGAATTCGCCGGCGCAACAGGCTGCGGATTCATTCCACCTGGCCCACTGATGCCATCAGGTGCTGTACTCAACACTGCGCCTGGCGGCAATGCTGCCACACGCTGTGCACGCAACGCCTCTGCCGCGGCAGCACCGCAGAGACGCTCAACCACCGCCAGCGGCTGCTGACACACTGGGTCCTTCACAGGAATCTTCCAGTACTGCAGGAACGCCGGCTTGTAATCAAATCCACCAGTAGCGCCCTGCATGTGCACGGTGACTGTTTGATAGAAACCATCGCGCGATGGATACTCAACATCCACCTGCGCCTTGCTGCCATCAATGCGTGCCTGACGCACCGTCCACACGTGCGTGTCACCTGGGCACATCGCCTTCGCTGGCGCAAGGTCGCGCTCAAACGTCTTCCATGCACCAAGATTGATCTCGGCCGGCAGGTTGTAAACCAGCGGCGTGTCCTTGGCAATTTCCTGATGCGCATACTTCAGTGCCGACACCACCACTTGCGGAAGTGGAGGTGTGTCAGCAGAGATGCCGGGGCTACCTGAAACGGAAGGCCATGTGCGCGGTGCAGAGCACCCGCTCACAAGCATCACTGATGCTGCGGCCATGCCGATAGGAAGAGTGCGAGTGAACGCGCGGAGTCCGTCATGCGCGGTCGAGATCCGATCCGTGGAAATCGTTGCCATGGCAGCAGTCTATCGATCCAACCGCGTGGGCTCATGCCCACAGCGCGTGGATGCCAAAAAGACGGCACATCAGAGGGGATATCGATGCGACCAAGTCGCAGGAAACAACCCCTGCGAATCCGACCTTTAGGTGCCAGCCTTCGCAACCTGCCAGTACTCGACGTCCACCGGAACCTGCCGGCCGAAGATCGTGACCAGGACGCGAACGATTCCCTTGTCTGGCAAGGTGCTCTCGACCGTTCCTTCGTAATTCTGGAACGGGCCTTCCTTGATGGTGACGGCGTCGCCAGCGGCGAAGTCCATCTTGACCTGTGGCATCTGCTCGGCGGGACGGCTGTCGAACAGCATCTTCTCCACCTCGGCAGGGCCCATCGGCGTGGGTCGACCAGCGGTGCCGACGAAGTCGCCGACGCCCGTGGTTTCCTTGATCAGGAAGAACACGTCCTGTGGGATGCGTCCGTCAGCTTCCAAGCGCATTTCCACGAACACATAGCCCGGATAGAGCTTGGTTTCAGTGATCTTCTGCTTGCCACCCTTGAGGGTCTTGGTCTTCTCGGTGGGCACCATGATGCGCCCAACAGCCTTCTCCAGGCCTTCGATCTGCACCTTGCGCAAGAGCGTGCTGCGGACCGAATCCTCCTTGTTGGAGGCAACGCGGAGCACGAACCAGTTGAAGCCGTCCCGGAACATCGGGAGTTCAGAATCATCCTCTGGGGTCGCGGTCACTACTTCGGCGGCCTTCTTGCCACGACGGTTCGGCTCAAGCGCCTTGCCTGTCTCAACGCCAAAGTCTGCCAATCGGGGACCAGCGCTTTTCGCTAGAGCATCGCGACCGCGGGCGAGTGTCTTGCCGCCGTCGGTGCGCGTGGTGTGCGCATCTGCACCGGATTCAGCGTGGTCGTGGGTTTCGTTTGTGATGTCCATCAGTTATGCCTCTGCGCGCCGTTGATGGGCGCGCTCATTCGGTTTCAAGCACGCTGTTGTCGAGCACACCGATTTGCAGGAAAGTCCATGCAAATCCGCGGTCGCACAAGAAGCAGAAGATCGCGATGACGAGCATCGTGAAGATCACGACGCCGGTTGAATTGACTACCTCGCGACGGGTAGACCAATTGACCTTCTTCATCTCGCCTTCGGTGGCGATCAGAAAGTCAACGGTGCGCGGGTTGCGCCCCAAGGCCCAGAAGATGCCCGAGCCGACGGCGCCCAAGAACACCAATGCCAGTGCGGCGGCCACATACTTGGTGGTGCCCACGGCGCCTGCGCCGACCTTGGACCACATCCAAAATGTTCCTTGTGCCAGGAGTAGGCCAGCGGCGGATGCAGAGACCATCCGCGTCCAGTACCCCTGCCCAGTCTTGTAGATGGCTTCTGATGCCATGGTTGCTTCCTTCTGTTACGGAACACGCCGGGAGTGACTTGAACACTCAACCTGCGGATTTGGAATCCGCTGCTCTGCCAATTGAGCTACCGGCGTATGTGTCGTGTGCGCGGAGTGATTACTTGCGCTTGATTTTGTGCAGCGTGTGCTTGCGCAGACGCGGGCTGTACTTCATGAAGCCGGCCTTCACCTTCTCAGAGATGCCACCCTTCACGCGGATTTCAGTCCGGTAGTTCAGGTCGCCTGACTCTGTGCATTGAAGCCAGACGTATTCACGGTCGGTTGCTCGCTTAGCCATCGTTCATTCCTCGTTTCTGGGCTTCTTTCGAAGCCGCTCACGCTCTTCCGAAGCCCGCCGCATTGGTTGCATGCAACTTCATGCGGCGGGCTCGGAGAGCGAATCAGTCAATTCCAATCAATCCAGTCGGCTGATATGTCAGACGAGGATCTTCGTAACGACGCCCGAACCGACGGTGCGGCCGCCTTCGCGAACTGCGAAGCGAACACCTTCGGTCATTGCGACGCCCTTCTCACCAAGGTCAACGGTCATGGTGACGTTGTCGCCAGGCATGCACATCTCAACGCCCTGCAGGTCCGCGATCTGACCAGTGATGTCAGTGGTGCGGAAGTAGAACTGCGGCTTGTAGCCCTTGAAGAACGGAGTCTTGCGACCACCTTCCTTCTCGGTGAGCACGTAGACCTGCGCGTCAAACTTGGTGTGCGGCTTGATCGAACCGGGCTTGCACAGCACCTGTCCGCGCTCGATGTCCGACTTCTCAACGCCACGGAGCAAGCAGCCGACGTTGTCGCCTGCGATGCCCTGGTCGAGGGTCTTCTGGAACATCTCGACGCCGGTGACGACGGACTTGGCCGACGGACGAAGTCCGACGATCTCGATTTCGTCGCCAACCTTGACGATGCCACGCTCAATACGACCCGTTGCAACGGTTCCGCGGCCCTTGATGCTGAAGACGTCTTCAACGCTCATGAGGAACGGCTTGTCGATTTCGCGCTGCGGCTCTGGGATGTAGCTATCGATAGCTTCCATGAGCTTGGTGATGCACTCAGCTGCTGCTGGATCCTTCGGGTTGGTGAGGGCCGGGAAGGCCGCGCCACGAACCACCGGCGTGTCATCGCCAGGGAAGCCGTACTTGGTGAGCAGTTCACGAACTTCGATCTCGATGAGGTCGAGCAGTTCTGGATCGTCAACCAGGTCAACCTTGTTCAGGAAGACAACGATCTTCGGCACGCCGACTTGGCCAGCGAGGAGGATGTGCTCGCGCGTCTGCGGCATCGGGCCGTCGGAAGCGGAGACAACCAGGATCGCGCCGTCCATCTGCGCAGCACCGGTGATCATGTTCTTCACATAATCGGCGTGGCCTGGGCAGTCAACGTGTGCGTAGTGGCGGTTCGGGGTCTCGTACTCGACGTGCGAGGTAGCGATGGTGACGATCTTGGTTGGATCGCGACGACCTTCCGACTCAGACGCCTTGGCGACCTGGTCGTAGGCGACTGCTGCGCAGAGGCCCTTAGCAGACTGAACAGCCGTGATAGCTGCGGTCAGCGTCGTCTTGCCGTGGTCGACGTGGCCGATGGTGCCGACGTTGACGTGCGGCTTGGTGCGGTTGAATAGTGCCTTAGCCATGACTGTGATTACTCCGAGAAGAAGGTGTGTGCGCGCGGAGCGCCTGAGATGCTGGCCGCGCGATCTGGACGAGGGTGACAGGAGCGGCCGCGCCCGTCGTACCCAAAGCCGCCGAAGGGATTTGAACCCTCGACCTCACCCTTACCAAGGGTGTGCTCTACCACTGAGCTACGGTGGCTGACGATGACAACGCCGCCCGGGATACGAGCGGCGAGTCAAGAATCCTACCGGAATTGGGCGGGCAGTCAAGTGAGTTGGTGGTGCCGGGGGGCCGGATTCGGGGAGCTTGCACGGCAGTTCTGACCCCGCGCAATCCCCCTGCACTACCTGTCCAATAAAGACTGCTTAGTTCCGCTGATCAAGGCGCTCAACGCGCATTTGTCGGTTGTTGACCATGTCTGCAACGTCGATCCACTTGGATGAATTCGTGACATGCGCGTCCAAGAACAACATGCAGCATGCGTCACCGACGTATCGGAATTCCACCTCGCACTCGGCGTTCCCTGGGGTCCACGCGTTCGGTGCCGTGGTGGGAAGCGGAATGGTCTCACCAGCGCGACTGTCGACCGCGTAGATCGACATCCCGGGATATCGAATCATGGCGTTCGTGTACCAGTTGCTGACGTTGGTGTTGGTGTTTGGACGCGAGTCAAAGAAGTCGTTCGCGGCGAAGTAGCCGGGCTGGCCCTTCTCACGAATGCCGGCACCGTTTCCAAACGGGCGCGCGATCTCTGCAGCGTCAGCTGAGAGCGGCTTGAGCATCTCCACCTTCGAACGGAAGGGGTTGGATTCCACCATGTCCGGATTGGTGTACGCCCAGTAGTCAGGCGAGTCATAGCGATAGTCCCACGTGGGGCTTGGCGCGTCGCTGGCATTTGGAAGCAGCGGTCCAAACTTGCCGACGGTCCAAAGAATGTCGGTCCAGGTTCCTTTGAACAGTTGCCCGATATTTGGGTTGGCGCCGGCGGGTGACGGACTACGCACCTGCGTCTTGGCAAACGGGCCGCTGTAGTCAAATTGGCTGGGAACGATGTAGTCGCGGCTATCCAGCGAATACATGGTCATCAGCGAACCGATGGTGCGCAGGTTGCTTTGGCTGGTCACCAATTGCGCGTTGCGCTTGACGATGCCCAGTGCTGGCAACAAGATGCCAATGAGTGCGGCGATGATCGCAACGACCACCATGATCTCTACCAGTGTCACGCCGCGGCTGAGTTGCCGGGTGCGTGTTGAGTGCAGAGCGCGGATGGAGTGAGGTGCCAATGATTGCTGCATGCTGATGCCTCGTGCGGAATATGCCGTCGCGGAAGTGGCCAGTATCACAGTGAATGCACAGACCTATACGGAGTAACGCGGGGAATCTGTTGCCGAGATTCCTACGCGTTCATTCTGCGCAGGAATTCAGG
>NSIA01000186.1 GCA_002737585.1 Planctomycetaceae bacterium
CCGTTGTTGCGCTTGAACCTTGAGTCACGCGATGCAGCAACCGTGGCAGCAATGGTGAAAGAACTCGAGCCGATTCTTGGGCATCGCGTCGACCACTAAATAGGTGCCTGGCACCACTGTCCCTCATTACGGCACCGCGGTCCCTAATTACGGCACCGCGGTCCCTAATTACGGCACCGCGGTCCCCACTTACGCCACCACTAGTCCCAATGACAGCGGCTTCATTCTCCGGGGATGTGGGTGATGACGCCTTCCCACGGGCTGCTGGCGTTGGCGTAAAGCTTGCGCGGAATTCTCCCTGCGCGCGCTGTATGCCAACCTGCATCGAGCGCCAGACGCATGGCGTGCGCCATTCGAACCGGGTCTTGTGCGTGCGCGATTCCCGTATTGAGGAGAACGCCGTCCGCGCCCAGTTCCATAGCGTGCACGATGTCGCTTGCCGTGCCAACGCCAGCGTCAACGATCACCGGATACTCGGCACTACCGCCTTGTTCAGCAAGCTTGAGACGATCAATCACCATGCGTATCGCCGCGGGATTTGCAATGCCGCGGCCGCTACCAATTGGACTGCCAGCAGGCATCACACTGGCGGCGCCTGCATCGCGAAGCCGCGCCGCGATGATTGGATCATCACTGGAATAGCAGAGCACCGTGAAGCCGTCCTTCACCAACTCCTTGCATGCTTCAAGCGTTCCCACTGGGTCCGGCAGCAGCGTCGTTCGGTCGCCAAGGACTTCCAGCTTTACCCAGCCCGCGCCGGGATTTCCTAGCTGTTCCAGGATCTCGCGGCCCAGCCGGGAAACGCGCACGGCGTCCTCAGCGGTGAAGCAGCCGGCGGTGTTTGGCAGAATTGTCAGGCGCTCGAGCGGCAAGAAGTCCAGGATCGATCGACCCTCGGCATCAACAAGGCGTTCGCGGCGCACGGCCACCGTGACGCAATCCGCGCCGGACGCCTCGATGGCGGCCTGCATGGTTGTGTAGTCCCGATACTTACCCGTGCCGACCACCAGTCGGCTGGTCAGCGTGAAACTCCCGATGCGGAGCGGCGGAAGTGCCGGGCTCACGGGGGCGGTTCGAGCATTGATGGTTGGTTGATGGGTACTCATGAGATATTCAGCGTTAGCCGCCTCCAACAAGGGTAACCACCTCCACGCGGTCGCCTTCGGCAAGCGCGTGAGTGTGGTGCAGTGCCTTGCGAACCAGTTGTGCGTTCACTTCCACCGCGCAGGGTGCTCGCTCCAGGCCGAGGGTCAGCAACAGTTGGGCGACCGTGGCTGGGCCGTCAAGTTCCTTGTGTTGGCCGTTCAACTCAATGCGCATCGCAAAAAGTGTAAGGGAGGAAACCCGCCTACTATGCCCACATGGCGAAAATGGCGTCAGTCTCTCGGCAGTTACAGCGCGCAGGTGCGAATTTGCAGGTGTTTGTTGGCATTGCTGCCGGTCGGCGGTTGAATGCCAGCAGTCCTGCCTCCCGCGTACTGGCAATGCTGCTGTTCGCTGCATTGGTCGCCCTGGGCGGATGCAAGAAGCCCCGCTATGACTCCAGCACTCCAGCGCTCGCCGTTGATGCCATGGCGCAGATGGTCAAGGATGGACGCCCGGAACTCTTGCCGACCATGATCGACATCGAGGCGCGCGATATGACCTTCTCCGACGGCGTGACGGAGGCCAGCGCTATCAGCGACGTGAAGAAGAAGACCGGCGACATGCTGGCGCAGCTCTGGCGCGTGAGTAAGAAGTTGCAGACGAAGTATCCAGCCGATGTGGCGAAGGAACTTGCCAAGGGTGGCTCGTGGGCAAACCGCAGCGGCTTTGGCGATGTATTCACCTCAGTGATGGCCGATCCGTTCGGTTGGCTTGATGCGAACCGTTCGCGCTTGGTGGTTGATGATCTGGGCGATGGAACGGCGGCGTTCACCATTGACGGTAAGCAAGTACTCGGTGGCACGCTCGCGATGCGTGAGACGTCTGATGGGTGGCGCATTGCCGTGCCGGTGAATCTCATCCGTGGCAGTGGCTATTTCCCGGAAACGCGCGAAGAGTGGGCGGTGTTGGCGTACATGATGATCGCCGTGGAGAACGCGCTCGCTGACTTTGAGAATGAACTTGATACTGGCAAATTTAAGAATCTCAGCGCTGCAAGTGAGCGCGCCGGTCGCATGATTGCCGAAAGTGCCGTAGCGCAGGGCATCATCTTTGCGATGATGAAGCAGAAGGGTGACGGTACGAAGCCAGGCGCGCCAAGTGGTGCCATTGAATTGAAAGTCGGCAAGGATTCAATGCAGATCGGCTCAAGTGGTGATGTGCAGAAAGACCTCGGTCAGGCTGGGGACATGATGCGCAAGCAAGCCGAACCGTGATCGATCAGAACATCACGAAAGTGATGAGCACAAAGATCGGTATCAGAATCGCGCCCGACCACAACATGTAGCCAAAGAAGGTTGGCATGGGTACGCCGTCTTCACGGGCAATGGCGGCCACCATCAGGTTCGGTCCGTTACCGATGTATGTGTTGGCGCCCATGAACACTGCACCGCAACTGACGCCGCCGAGCAGGGCGGGGTCGATCAGTGCGCCGGAGTAGTGAATGCCGTTGGTGATGTCCTGCGGCGTGACCGTTCGCGCCACATCGGCGAACACCAAGTAGGTAGGCGCGTTATCAAGGAAACTGGAAAGCAGCCCGGTGGCCCAGAAGAAGTGCGCGGGCGTTTGCACGCCCAACTGCCCGCCGCGATCGATAAGCAGTTCCAGCGCTGGTTGCATAGCCAGGAATAGTCCGCCGAACAGCGCAGCAACCTCAATAATTGGACCGAATGCAAAGTGATTTTCCTTGCGCACTGCGCGCGGCGTGAGCATCAGGCTTGCTGCCGCGCACATGAGCATGATGCCCTCGCGACCGCCTTCTGGAATCGTCAATCCAGTCCCGAAGAACTCCTTGCCGGGCACCATGAATGCTGCGGCGAGAACGACGCCCGCAAGCCACAGCACATTCTGCGCTCCAGAGATGCGGATCACGGGGGCGGGCGAAGTGCTCTCGTCCATGTCGGCTGGCTCGGGGGCAGCGCCTTCCTTGCGTGCAAAGAAGGTGTCTGTTGCAAAGAACACGGTGAGTAGCAGCAGATTGGCAATCAGCCACTCAGGAAAGAGCGTGAGTGTCCAGTTAAACGGCACGCCACGCAGGTAGCCCAAGAAGAGTGGCGGATCACCAATCGGCAACAGCAGTCCGCCGATGTTGCTGACAATGAAGATGAAGAAGACCACCACATGGACTCGGTGCTTTCGCTTGCCATTCGCGCGCAACAGCGGTCGAATGAGCAGCATGCTGGCGCCCGTAGTTCCAAGCAGGTTGGCTATCAACGCGCCCAAGGCCAGGATGGCGGTATTGACGCGCGGCGAACCTGGAATATGCCCGGAAATCAGGATGCCACCAGAGATCACGTAGAGCGAGAACAGGAGCACTATGAACGGAATGAACTCAGCGGCGGCGTGCAGTGCTGCTTTGGAGGCACCCGAACCGCCCTCCAGGGCGCCAACGATGGCAAGGGCAATGAGCCCGCATCCTGCCGACACGATGAATTTGTTGCGGTTGGACTCCCACCAATGCGCGGTTTGCTTGAGAAGTGGTAGTACGGCGATGGCGCCCAGGAGCGCGGCGAACGGAATGACGGTCCATGTGGGCAGGTGCACCACGGCGGACGGCGCGTCCGTGGTAGCGCCGCTCGTCACGTCATTCACGACATATGCGGTGCTGATGGCATGGGCGGCGTATGTCTCAATAGAAGGACTCATGTATGGGCAGGGTAGCGGGGCGTTCGGAGGTGGTGGAATGCGCGCGGGGCGCGCAACCGCCACGCCGCTTCCCGGTACCGTTCCCTGCATGGAGCAATGGTGCACGAAGCGCAATTTCGGATCGTTCGCTGTCATGGGCGCCGTCATGGGCGCGGTAACGGCGTCGATGGCGAGTAGCGGTGCAGCGCCGCAGACGCCCGCTGCGCCGGGAGCTGGCACGCCACCCGCTGTTGCGCCATCGACCGGCGCAGGGTCCACCGCTACTTCAGTTGCACCTGCGTTCACTGACACCATTGCTGGTACTGCGATCCGTGTCGACATGATGGCTGTTCCCGCATGTGATGGCGCCGCTCCGTTCTTTGCAGCGCGCACCGAAGTTCCGTGGGAACTCTTTGATGCGTTCCTGTACCAGAGTGATCAGAAGGCGGGCGCCAGTACTCCGGAGAGTGATGCGGTCACGCGCCCCACCAAGCCGTACGTTTCGGTTGATCGTGGGTACGGGCACCAAGGTTGGCCCGCAATCTCCATGAGTTCCAAGGGCGCAGTGCAATTCTGCGAGTGGCTCTCCAAGAAGACCGGCAGAACCTATCGCTTGCCAACCGTTGCCGAATGGCAATGCATGGCGAAGCAGACTCCAGTGAGTGTCGAATCAATCACTGAGAGCGCGTGGACTGCTGCGGATGCAAAGAATGCATCGCACAAGATTGGCTCCAAGAAACTTGATGCGCTTGGTCTTGCAGATCTCTGGGGCAACGCCGCGGAGTGGTGCGTTGCTGCAGATGGATCGTTCTGCATTCTTGGTGGTTCATTTAAGGATAAGAAGATTGATCCCGCTGCCATGAAACCGATCCCTGAAACGGAGGATTGGAATGAAAGCGATCCACAGTTCCCCAAGAGCGTGTGGTGGTTGGTGGATGGTCCGTACATTGGAATGCGCGTCGTAACGAACGATGCCAACACAAACCTGAAACCCGCGCCCGGTGGCACAGTGCCTGCAGCAACGGAGAAGAAATAATGACTACAGAACAGACCTCGGGCGGCATCACTCGCCGCGATTTCGTCGCCATCTCCTCTGCAGCAGGAATGGCAGCATTCATTGCGCCATCCGTGCTTGGTGCGCAGGACACTGGCAGTTCTCTCAAGCCTCTCAAGGTGGCGCTCATCGGCTGCGGCGGTCGCGGTTCGGGTGCTGCAAATCAGGCATTGAAGGCAGACAAGGGCGTGATCCTCTGGGCGGTCGCCGATGTCTTCCCCGATCGCATGGATAGTTGCCTCAAGCAGTTTGAGAAGCATCCATCGAAGGATCGCGTGCAGGTGCCGGCCGAGCGCCGCTTCTCTGGGTTTGATGGATACAAGCAAGCGATCGCATCAGGTGTTGACGTGGTGCTGCTCTGCAGCGCGCCGCACTTCCGTCCGATGCACCTTGCGGAGGCAGTGGCTGCGGGTAAGCACATCTTCTGTGAGAAGCCCATGTTTGTTGATGCGCCTGGCTACCGCAGCGTGGTGGAGAGTGCCAAGGCTGCCAAGGCGAAGAACATCAACTTGATGTCCGGCTTCTGCTGGCGTCGATCAGCGCCGGAGGCTGCCACGTTTGCGCAGTTGGAGAAGGGCACGTTGGGCACGCCGATGGCGATGTACAGCTGCTACTACACCGGTCCGCTGGGAACCAACAAGCGCCAGCCCGGCTGGAGTGACATGGAGTTCCAAGTGCGCAATTGGCAGCATTTCAACTGGCTTTCAGGCGATCAGATGGTGGAGCAGGCGGTGCATTCGGTGGACAAGGTGAACTGGTGCTTCCGCAACGAGCCGCCCAAGAGCGCCGTCGGAATGGGCGGGCGCCAACTGCGCGAGGCCATGCCGGAACGCGGCGATGTCTATGACCACTTTGCCATCGTGTACGAGTGGGCCGATGGTCGCCGTGCATTCTTGAATTGCCGGCAGGAGCCAGATTGCTACTTTGAGAACACCGATTGGATCGCCGGCACGAAGGGCCAGTGCTTCATCAATGGATGGGGCCCGAC
>NSIA01000187.1 GCA_002737585.1 Planctomycetaceae bacterium
AAAGAGCGATTGCGTTGTCACTTCGGCTGCGCGCACCCAGAGGGGTACCGCAAGGCGCTTCTCAAGATGAAGCTTGCCGAGAAATTCAAGTTGCCAATTGTGACCTTTGTTGATACCCCTGGCGCGTATCCCGGCATCGGTGCGGAACAGCGCGGTCAAGCCGAGAGCATCGCAGTCAATCTGCGTGAAATGAGTCGATTACGCGTGCCGGTGGTGTGCATTGTGATCGGGGAAGGCGGCTCTGGCGGCGCACTTGGCATTGCCATCGGCGATCGCGTGGCGATGCTGCGGAACAGTTGGTACAGCGTCATCAGTCCGGAAGGTTGCGCCGCGATCCTGTGGAAGGAAGCCAACGAACGCACCAACAATTTGGCTGCCAACGCACTTGCTCTGACCGCCACGCACAACCTCAAGAATGGCCTGGTGGACGACGTCATCGAAGAGCCGCTCGGCGGCGCGCATCGGCATCCCAAGGAGATGGCGGAACGCATTCAGCATTATGTGGTTGACTGGGTGCGCGAACTGCAGCGCCTTGACCCCGCAACATTGGTGCGCAAGCGGTTTGAGAAGTTCCGATCGATCGGCAGCGTGAAGTAGGTCCGCTTCCGGGTAGCGCGCGCGTTGACGCTTCTCACAAATTATGCTAGGATTAATGATTCTTCGGCGACACTGGTCGCTCGTTCGTCGGCGTTTCCTGCTTTGACGAGGGTGCTCTTTCCATGGCGAAATCCAATAAGAAGGCTGATGTGAAGAAGCCATCCAAGCCGGCGGCCAAATCGGCTGCCAAGCCTGCGGGTAAGCCCGCGCCAAAATCGGCACCAAAGACCCCCGTGAAATCAGCCTCAAAGACCCCCGCCAAGACGCCTGCCAAGACCTCCGCCAAGACGCCAGCGAAGACGCCTGCCAAGACCCCAGCCAAGCCGCCCGTCAAGGTCGCAGCCAAGCCCCCGGTCAAAGCTCCAGCGAAGGCTCCAGTCAAGGCGCCCGCCGCCAAGTCCGTCGTCAAAGTCGAAGTCAAGCCCGTGCCGTTGGTGATGCCCAAGATCATCAACTCCGGTCCCAAGGAAGTCATCCCCGCGGTTGCTCCCAAGCAAGTGTGGCGCGCTTCCAATGAGGCCGCTCCGCCAAAGAAGAAGCCCGGCAAGGGCGCTCCGCCGCCGTCGATCCGCGACCCACGGAAGGAAGCGCTCGAAGCCATGCGCCAGCAGCAAATTGCTGTGGAGCGCGCAGCCAATAAGGGCCGCAAGATTGACTTCAACACCATCAAGAGTGTTGCGCAAGTTGCAGCGCACATGAAGCCGGATGCCAATGGCTACGTGACCGTCAACGGCCGCCGCGTGCGCGTCATTGTTGGCAAGGTGCCCACTTCCAAGAAGAAGACCGTCAAGGCCGTGGTTGAGAAGGCTCGTGACGAAGGTCCGACTGACGCGCAGATCGCGGCAATCAAGACTCGTCTCACCACCAAGGAATTGAACGAGTACAAGGCCATTCTGCTTGAGGCTCGCTCCGAACTCATCGAGCGCGTGACCGGCCTTGAAGAAGACGCGCTCCGCAGTTCGGGCGGCAACCTGTCCAACATGCCTATCCACATGGCGGACATTGGCACCGATACGTTCGATCAAGACCTTGCCATTGGTATGGCTGAAACCGAACGCGAACTGCTTCGCGAAATCGATGAAGCGCTCGACCGCGTGGTCGGCAAGACCTACGGCGTGTGCCAACTCACTGGCAAGCCAATTCCAAAGACTCGTCTCGACGCAAAGCCGTGGGCGAAGTACACGATTGAGTCTGCCCGTCACATTGAAAAAATGGGCGGCCGCTAAGCGAACGTTGGCCGCCGTCAATGACTTCCGTAGACTCGGACACTCCTGCATCTACGACCGATTCTGCAGTCTCTGCAGGGTCTGAGGTGCCGACGGGTTCTGTGCCTTCTGCAGTCATCGGGTCACCAAAAACCTCGGCAGCCTCGGCCATTCCTGCATGGCGCTCGCCCTCCGCATGGTGCGTGCTCTTCTTGGTGTTCATTGCAGCCGTCTCGTTGGATCTGTGGAGCAAAGAGTGGGCGTTCCGCACCGTCGCTCCGCAGCCAGTGGTGCTCATCTATGAGCAAGTTTCGGGCAACCCCAGCTACTCACTGCCATGGCACCCCGGCGTCACCGCCATCGCTCCTGACCTTCTTGACTTCCATCTCGTCCTCAACCACGGTGCAGTCTTTGGAATCGGCCAAGGCCGCGGACCGCTCTTCATTGCATTCACGGTGCTTGCGGTGTGCACCGCACTCTGGGTGTTCGGCAAGCACACCAGTTCGCGCAGCCACCTCAGTCACATTGGCCTGGCGTTGGTGCTTGCAGGCGGTATTGGCAACATGTATGACCGCATTGCCGTGGGTGCGGTCCGTGATTTTCTACATCTCTTTCCACACCGCGAACTTCCTTGGGGCCTGCACTGGCCGGGCGGAAGTAACGAGTGGTTCCCGTGGGTCTTCAATATCGCGGACTCGGAACTCATTGCCGGCATGTTTATCTTGATGCTGGCCATCCACCTGAACGAACGTCGCCAAGCTAAGTTGGCGGCGCTTGCAGTGCCGCCAACCACTCCTGGGTAATCACTTCGGGCACGGCGTCCATTGGTATCGCCTTGTCGATCGTGAACGCCCCGACAGCGGTGCGTCGAATCATGGTGCAGTGGCCGCCAGTACTCAATACCCCGCCAAGTTCGCGCGCAATGCTGCGCACATAGGTGCCTTTGGCGCAGTGGATATCAAGCGAAAGCAGTGGCCACTCATAGTCAGTGACCACGATCGAATGAATGGTGACTGGCCGTGGATGCATCTCCGGCGTCTGCCCCTTGCGCGCCATCTTGTACGCGCGGCGACCGCCAATTTTCATCGCACTGAAGACAGGTGGTCGCTGCAAGACCTCGCCGGTGAATTGCGCGGCAAGCACCTTTTCAATTTCTGCGCGGGTGGGGGCGATGGTTGCTGCGCCCGCACCGCCAAGCGGAACCTCCGTGCGCACGCCTTCAAGATCATCAGTGTCCGTGAACGCGGAGAGGTCGATGGTGGTGAGGTACCGCTTCTCGGTGGCCATCAGCCCCGCCAGTTGCTTGGTGCATTTTCCAAGCGCAAGAACCAAGACGCCAGTGGCGAGTGGGTCAAGTGTTCCGGCATGTCCAGTACGAACGCCCCCCGCTCGTCGGCGCACGATTGCCACCGCTTTCATACTTGAAAAGCCCACGGGCTTGTCGATTGCCAGGATGCCATGCAGGTCAGGCATGCAATTGAGCCTACGCCGTGTTCGGTAACGGCGCGTAATCCGCGTGCCGTGGTTCGCGTAATGTTGGTTGAGTCCCCGCGCACGCCGCGATAGACTCCCGGATCTTCAGGACAGGTGTCCGAGTGGTCGAAGGAGCAGCATTGGAAATGCTGTATACGGGCAACCGTATCGTGGGTTCGAATCCCACCCTGTCCGCCTGAAACAAGCGGGAGACGACCGATTGGTCGTCTCCCGCTGTTGTTTTTAGCGTGTCAACTGAGGGTGGCGGGTTTGGTTACCGCGTCGACGGCGGGCGTTCGGGCCCATGAGCGCGAGGCGTGGTGGTTGGCGTTACACTTCTGAGTTACTCGGGCTGTAGCGCAGTTTGGTAGCGCGTTTGACTGGGGGTCAAAAGGTCGTGGGTTCAAATCCCGCCAGCCCGACTCCTCACTCTAAAGCGGAAGGCCCAAGCGCCTTCCGCTTTGTCGTTCCGGGGTCGGTCTGGGCGCCGCAGCTGTGCTGCGTCGCTGCGTTCTGACGCTGCGCGTCAGCCCGCGCGTGAGTCGGCGCCCGCAGGAGCGGGCGTCAAATCCCGCCAGCCCGACTCCTCACTCTAAAGCGGAAGGCCCAAGCGCCTTCCGCTTTGTCGTTCCGGGGTCGGTCTGGGCGCCGCAGCTGTGCTGCGTCGCTGCGTTCTGACGCTGCGCCCGGTCGCCGCGCTCCGCTCAGAAAATCCGGAGCGATTTTCCTGTACTCCACCGCGGTCCCGACCACCGTTCGCAGCCCCCGATTGCCCAAGATTTAGCTTGCTTCCTCGCCGCCGCGGTGCAGAATCTGGCTTCCTGACATTTTACGCGAACCGGCCAGCCTGGTTCCGCTCCCTTCCCTTCCGAGGTGTGCTTCCGTGGACTTCAAGCTCTCATTCGTATCCATGGCTGCGCTGTCATTCGCCCCATGCGCGCTTGCCGAGGTGATCTTCGACCAGATCGGCGCCCCGACGAACCTGCCCACGTCGGGCCCCGAGGGCTTCTACCGCTACGGTTCCCAGATCTTCCCCGGAGAGCCGCAATTCGAGCTGCTGGCGCTCGATGACTTCTCGATGAGCTCGGCATTCCGAATCGAGTCCGTCTCTGCGGTGATCGCGGGGTACGGTTCGTTCGGGTCGTTCGCCGGCATCCAGGGATTCGAGCTGCGCATCTACCAGTCGCCGCAACAGGCCGCGCTCGGCGCCGGTGCCGCGCTTGCGGTTGCATCGCTCGGTGTGCCGGCCTCGTACGGGGCGTTCGGCACCGGGGTACGCGTCGACCTCTCGCTTCCGCAGGCCATCGAACTGGCGGCGGGCTCGTACTGGATGTCGCTGCAAGCGGTGAACCCGGGGTCGAACGGACAGATCGGCGTGGTCATCTCGGACATCGGCGACGGCGTCAGCTGGCAGGCCAATCCCGGCGGCGGGTTCGGCGTTCCGGGGAATGCGCTGCAGCGGCCGGTGAACATGGCGTACATGCTCGAAGGAACAATGGTCCCCGTGCCGGGCGGCGCACTGACCATCGCCGCGGCGATTGCATGCCGCGTTACCCGGCGGCGATACCGCTAAGCGCGGCCGCCCGCGGCGACCACGCCCGCCGTCAATCCGCGCACAAGCCCCAGCCCGAGAGCACGATGCCGAGGTCCGCGCCGTTCACCTGTCCGTCGCCGTTCAGGTCCGCGGCGCAGGTGCCCGCACCGCACGCACCCCAGTTTGCGAGGACGATGCCCAGGTCCGCGCCGTTCACGATGCTGTCGACGTACAGATCGGCGATGCACGGCGGCGTGCCGGGCACCACCACGACGTCCGCGAGGTTGGACACGCTGCCGCCGATCGTCGCCGCGCGCGTGTAGACCTTGAACCCGTTGGTCACGAGCGTCGCGCCGGCGGGAACCATCAGGGTGTTCACGTAGATGGCCTCGTTCCCCGCGCCCGGCGCGTTGTCGTGCGCGTCCACCAGGTGCACCGTTGCGCCGGCCCGGATACGCAGCGCGCCGAGCAGGAAATTCGAAGTCGAGAAGCCGGCATTCACCGGGCCGAGGTCCGCCGCGATCACCTCCACGGCCTGCGTCGGCGCGTCGCCGATTCCCGTCAGCTCAAGCGTCGCCTGGTCCATCACGAAGCGCGACGCATCGTTGATGGCCACGTCGAAGTCGCCGCCCACGCGCAGCCACCACACGGGGTCCGGCAGCACGATCGACGAGGACGCCGACACCACGTAGTCGCCGCCGATCGAGTACCCGTCACCGGGGGTCGGGGGAAGCAGGCCGTTGTTGAAATCGCCCGTCATCGTGCCCGTGTTCGTCAGCGAGCCGTAGATGTAGAGGATGCCGCGCTGGATCACCGTGGACCCGCCGTTGGTGTAGTTGGCGAAGACGTCCGTGTCGCCCGCCACGCGGTTCTGGCCGCCCACCGCGGTCGAGACCGTCTCCGC
>NSIA01000188.1 GCA_002737585.1 Planctomycetaceae bacterium
ACACCTCAAGGCCGGAACGAAGGTTGGTGAGCGTCAAACGGAAGGTGTAGGTGACCTGCTTGGTGTCCCCGGCGCTGCGCTTGACCTGGGTGATCTTTCCGGTGAGCGAGAAATCCGGATCAGGCAGCGGTTCCGAGGTTTCGCCCTTCAGGAATTTCTCACGACGGAGCACTTCTTGGGCCTGCTTGTCCTCAGGCGTGTTTCCAAACGTGGTGACCACGGCAGCCTGCCCGCTATTGACGAGCTGCTCGCGCATGCGGTAGGTCATCTCGCCAACATCAAAGCGCGAACTGGTGTCGTTGACAATCTCGCCCATCACCAACTGGGCAGGCTTGTTCTTGGCGGTCTTCAGGACGCCGGTTTCGGCAAGCGATTCCAGCATGCCACTCGAAGCTTTCAGGATGTCCTGCATGTCCACGTTTCCAACCGTGATCACGCCTTCTGGGCTGCCGGTGTCAACGTAGCGCGCGCGTTCGCATGCCACTGGTGCAAGGAGGGCGATGGGCAAGAGGACGATGACGGAGCGGATGCGCATGGTGGTGTGGATCGTACGTTGGGAGTGCTGGGAGATGATGCGTGATTGATGGACAATGCCAAGGTGTACGGTGAGCACCGAACGCCTTATGACTCAGACTGTCGCAATTGCAGACGGAAATCAGAAGCGTCGTCCGATGGAGCAATGGCGCGAATCACTGTTGATCCGCCCGATGGAACATTGCTGACCTTCCAGACACTCAACTGTGACGGGATGACATTACCAGCGGTATCGACCCAATCAAATCGATACGAGAACGTCTTGTAGTCGAAGCCGTTGTTCTCAACATCAATTTGTACTTCCATGGGTCCGCCCTTGGTGCGGTTCATACGCACTTCCTTTGCAGTGAGGAAGAATTCTTGGAAGAGGTCATTGACCCGCGTCTGTGCCGAAATCGCAGAATCGGCGGGGGTGGTTCGCGTGTACGTGGTATTCACCGAACCGCAACCGGCAACGGTGATGGCGGCGGTGATGAATGTTGCGGCACTTGTGGCGCGGAGCGTGCGAAGGGTGCCGAGACCGTTGGTGGTGACGTTGGTGGTTCGAATCATTGGTGTGTTCCTAGTCATTGATCAAGTACCGGCGCGCGAGGGCCGTGCACAGTGCCACCACGGTACAGCATGATGCTGGGACTCTTGGCGGACATCGATGGCAGCGTGACAAGCGCAATGTTCGGCGCGCCGGGATCGACATCAAGGGTGCACAACGCGGTGCCGTCTTCGCGCACCAGGTCCAATCGGCCCGACGCCGGTGTGGGGACGCGCAGCAACGCGATCTGCTTTGGCATGGTTGACCAGCAACGCAGATCTGCTGCAGTCGATGCCGCTTGGTAGACGATGCCAGCAATCTGCACCAAGATGCCTGCGGTGCTGTTGCTCGAACTGTTGTACGCGGCCTGACTAGCCGCCCACGTAGCGGCGGCCTTGGCGGCGGAACTGATGATCTCCTGGGTCACGATGAGCGGCAAGCGCGAATCGAAATCTGCCTCGACCATGGCGTCGATATTTGCAATGGTCTCCGAACGTGCCCCGCCCGCGCCCGCAACTGCAATGACTGGCGTAAATGATGGGCGCTTACGCAGGATCGGAAACGCAGCGGAAACATAATTCACATTGCCAACCGGAATCGGAATGTCTAAGCGAAACTCCTTGTAATCCGGCGCGAGTCCGGTGAGAAAGAACACCCACGTGAACGCGGCGCTGCCGTGCGTGGTGCCGGAATCAATCAGTGCAATGTCTTCGCTTGCAACGGCAAGGCCCGGCAGCATCTCCTGCACGGATCGCAAATCGGCGCGTGCATTTTGGCGGTCGCCCATTTCGCTACTTGTTGAAATCAGAAACACGGATCGCAGGTAGCTCACAAATGGATTTGCGAACGATGCAAAGCCAAGCGTCGCAGGATCTCTTCCCTGCTCTTTGCGAATACTTGCCGTTGCCGATGTAGCAAGCTGCGTGTTCCAACCTTTCTTGGACCACTCTTTGTTTGCTGCTTCCTGCGCGTTGTTGACTTCTTTTTCAAAGCGCGCCACTGCGTCTTGCTGAAAGTCGGAGGCGCGGTTGAATTCAATGCGAGCGCGTGCAAGATCACACTGCACTAAAAAGTTGGCGCCCTGCAACGCGCACAACATGATGCGCTCCGGCGGAGTTGCCTTGTAGATGCGAATGGTTTGATTCACCGCAGTGGTGGCAAGCGCCTCGCTGATGGTGGCTTCGGCCTTGGAATCAAGGTAGGGGCTCACTTCGACAAAGGCGCGGTCGTACCAACCGCTGGAAACATCGATCGCTCCGGCCGCTTGTTGCGTGCGCCCTGCTTCAAGCCACCAGAGAAGACGGTCTTGTTGGTCGTTGTTGTTCTGCTTGACTGCTGCTTCGGCGAGCTTTGCGGCCGCTGGGTAGTCACCGGAGGAGTATGCGGCGTCGATGGCGGCGACCGACTTACGGAGTTCGCGTTGACAGCCAGTGATAAGCACAACTGCCAGCGATACCGCCATGACGCGGAGCGCTGCCGCCATCATGCGAACCGCTGCCGCCGCGGTGGTAGCGGCGCGCAACGCGATGGGAGTGAGTTCACAGAACCCCGTTCGCATGCACTGTCCGATCACTGCAGGAGTTGCCACCAGATCGACTGGCCGCCGAGGTTGAGGTTCTGCACATTCGTAGTGTCAAGACGAATGTTGCTCTGCCGCAGGAAATCTGCAACAGCACGAACCTTGATGAGTTCGGCGTCGCGCATGACCGCACCGTTCTTCAGGTCATTGAAGAACACTGCATCGCGCTGCCAATTGGCGCGGCCTTCCGGCGTGAACTGCAATGGCACGGAGATTTCCAGTCCTTCGCGCGCGTTCACCATCATCTCCATGGGCTCAAGGCCCGGGCGTTCAAAGCGTGCGCGGTGCAGACCGGGGCGAAGCGGGAATGCGCCCGGTGCGGCACCCATTGCCACGCCGTCAACCTTCACCATGACATTCATTGGCTGCAAGTTGTAATTGTTGGCGCCAACTACGTATTCGCCGGCTTCGTTGGTGCGCACATCCGGGATGCTGAGATCTGCAAGCACGGCGCTGAATTTCACCATGACGTCCGCTGCCGGAGTTGCCGCCAGACGCGTGCGCGTGTCCGCTACCGTGGCGCGCACTGCGGCACCGATGCGGCTTGCGGCATCACGAAGCAACACATCAATGGCATCCACTTCAACCTTCAGCTCAGGGGTGTCGCGCTTGGCGTAGTCGGATTGCACCGTGCCCGCCGCGAGGCTGGCGCCGGTGACACCGTCAATGAGGCCATAGGTAGTGACGAGTGTCCATTGATCGACATCCGTGTGGGTGCCGGTGGTTGGGTCATCCAGGTGACGCTTAAAGCGTTGCAGCGCGGTGATCGATGCTGTGAGAATGACATCGGCCTTCATCTGCGCAGCCAATTGCACGGCTGACGTTTGATTGGAGAGGATGCGATCAACGGCCTCGGAACCAAGCAAGTCAGTACCCGCATTTGGACCGGCGGGCGCGATGCGATTGACCGCGTTCACCAAGTCTTCGCGGCGAATGATCTGTACGCCGGGGCCGGTGGAATCGGCAGACACTAGGTCTTCAAAGACAGAGACTTTTTCCGGCGCAACCGATACGGGGCGCTGCTTCACAAAGATCGCCATGCGGATGGGGGCCGATGCGGCGGGAGCGATCGCAGCGGGATCCGTTGTCGCCGGGGCGGTTGCGGAGGGAGGGTTTGTGGCGGGAGCGTTTGTGGTTGGCGCGTTGGCGGCCGGAGCGCTTGCGGGTGCACTTGGTGATGCAGACGTACTTGCGGCACCGGGCGTGCTCGCCGATGATCCGGTGACCTTCGCATTTGGATCGACGCCGGCGGGCAAACCCTGCGTGCGCAATCGCAACATGGCGCCGCGATCAATTCCGCGGTCTTCAATCGCTTGCGCGGTCGAGAAGCGCGCACCTGCGTCGGTGACGCGCGCCCAACCGACGTGCACTTCCTCGGCACCAAGTTGCTCGCCGGTATCTGGGTCAATCATGGCGCTTCCGGGCACAAATACTTCGTAAATTTGGCCCGCTGAGACACCGCTTTCGGCACTCCGATTGAAGGTGATTTGACCGAGGGTGTAACCAATGACACGAGCGGGCGCGAGTGAATCGGCGATGGCATTGGCTACGTCGGATGCCAATTTCTTCGCTACGGCACCAAGCACCACATTGGTCTTGACACCCTTTTGCTCAACGCCCGGCATGATCTCATTGACTGCACTTTCAGAGAGTGTGACTTGCGTTGAACGAAACAGTGAACCAGTGGTGCTATCAAATATCTTCAGCACGGCTTGCAGGTTGATCGTCCGACGCTCAGCCTTCGAGGTTCCGAATTGATTGAGGAGCTCAGTCTTTTCAACTACTTCCTGGTAGTTACTGATGGTCAGCGTGGCAACGTAGCGCGCGCCGGCAAGTTGAAATGCGCGTGCGGCCTGTGGATCAAGGACGTTGACATTGCCACTTTGGGTGAGGTCTTGTTCCTTGATGATGCTGGGGAGATCAGCGCGCGCAACGATTTCAAATCGCCGCGTAGCTTCAATGGCGCTCAGCAGTTGCACATCGGCGCCCTGCTCGATCTGCATGAGTGCGTTGTCGGTACCGTCAACTTTGGCCTGCGCAGTGACCGCCGGTGTTGCTGCGATGGCGCGAATTGCCAATCGAGGTTTTTCTGCAACCGCAACGGTCGGCGGCGATTGCGCGGCGGACGGGGCGACTAAGGCGGTCGCCGCCATCAATGCGCTTGTGCCAACCATGCCAACCACAAGAAGTGCGAAGCGGACCGGACGCCAGACAGAACGGGTCATGTTGTTCATGGGGGGGTGCCCTTTGGCAACAAAAATCGTACCTCCGAGGGGCGATCTACGGCTCTAAGCCGGGTCCCGGGAACGATCCCCGCAAATCTTCGGGCAATTGGCGTTGAGTGAGCGACGGTCTGTGGCACACTAGAAGTACGCCGCGGCATCGGCCGCCGGCTTTCCGTAGGCATCAGCGCAGGCACGAACGTCATGACCAAGATCCAGGTGTCCCGGGTTATCCGTAGCAATCTCGCAATTGCAGCATCCTCGTTGTTGATGTGTGCCACAGCCAACGCGCAGAACGATGCGTGTTCCGCGCCGACGCCGATCGCTGGATACGGAACATTTCAGTTCAGTACTGTGGGAGCAACTACTGACGGCAATTCGGATGCCGCGTGCTTGTTCTTCAGTGTGACCCAGGTATTTAATGACGTCTGGTTCTGCTGGACGGCACCGGCCACGGGATTGATTGAGGTGGCGCTGTGCGGCGGAACAACACTGGACACCAAGATGGCGGCGTATCCGGGCTGCGGTTGCCCGACACTCAATTCAACCATCGCCTGCAATGATGACAGTTGCAGCCTGCAGAGCAAACTGCAGTTTGGGGCAACTGCGGGGACCACCTACACCATTCGCGTTGGCTCATACGCAGCAACCGGTTTCGGTTCTGGCTCATTCACGGTGGGCGCAGTGGTTCCGCTGGTAGATGTGACCAACCCGGTGAATGGGAATCGATATATCGGCCTCAACGTTGCATCGTGGGCGGCAGCGGAGGCAACCGCGCAGATGTTTGGTGGGCATTTGGCATCCATTGCGGACCAGGCGGAGAATGATTT
>NSIA01000189.1 GCA_002737585.1 Planctomycetaceae bacterium
CGGCTTCTACCAGCAATGCCCGGTACTGAAGTGCGAAGATCCAGCCCTCCGCGCAAGCCGCCTGCGCCTGTGCGCCATCAGTAAGCACGTGATGAAGGACGGACTTGGGCTCTTGGGTATCACCGCGCCGGAGCGTATGTAGGCACTGAGTGGATTCGGCGCCCTACTTCCGCAACGCCAGATACTCCACCCCTGCTTCACGCATGACCGCCCTTGCCTTGGCGAAACTCACCTGCCAATGCTCGTCGCCATCTCCGCCGTACTCATAGGTCACCACGCGAACGATCCCAGCCTGCACAATGGCCAACGTGCACTGCACACACGGACTGAAGCTCGTATAGACGGTGCTGCCCACTGGGCTCACCCCATTGCGTGCGCATTGAATAATGGCATTCAACTCCGCGTGACACACAAAGTCGTATTTCACTGGACGTTCGAGCCGCTCGGGTAGGTCATCCACTCCACGCGGAAGTCCATTGAAGCCCGTGGCAACAATCTGCCGCGCCGCGCTGACGATCACAGCACCGACGCCGCGGCTTGGATCCTTTGACCAGCCGGCAATCTGCTCAGCGAGCTCCAAAAAACGCCTGTCCCACTTCTCCGAAACATTCATTCCGCTCATGGTCTGCCTTGCTCCTGGTTGGAATCTCCAGCGCCCGACTCTGCATTGACGCCAGCGCCGGTCTTCATCTCCGACTTCATCTTCTCACGAGCCGCCTCGCGCTCCTTACGGCGCTCTTCGCGCATCCACTCGCGCTTGAATCGCTCAAAGTCTTTCCATCGTAAGAGCGGCATCGCCGCTTCCGCCATGCGTAACTGATCGGTGCGTTGAATCACTACTCCGCGCAGCAACATCAGGGGACCATTGGGCCGCCCGAGTGGCTGTATGCGCACCAGCAATTCCTCAGCAACACTGGAAACCGACTCACCCACGCGCAACAGCCCAAAATCACGCGACGGCGGAACTTGCACCGTCATCAGGTCATCGCCGAAGAACACATCCACTTTGCCACCGCTCAGGCCTTGGAGATCAAGCACGATGTCGTAACGCCCCGCAGCGGGAAGGCGCACCTTCCACACCGCGACGTCGTCAGCATCACCCCATCCGCCCAGCAACTTCTCGCTGTCCTTATCCTTCGACATGACCGCATTCGTAGGACCCAGGGCGCGCCCGTTGCTCACGCCAAGCCGCGCAAATCCATCAGGCGCAAACTCCACCACCGGTAGCCCAACCGATGGATCATCCGGCGGCATCACGTCACCAGCCTGCACGCGCGCCAGCATTGCTTCGATGGAAGCGCGTACTCGCTTCGCTGACAACGCATACGTCTTCATGCGATCGGCGCGCGCGATATTCAAACCAACCACCCGGCCGCTGCTATCCACTACTGGTCCACCCATGTTCTGCGCCGCAACAATCGAATCGTGCTGAATCACTTCGCCAAATCCAGTAGCGCGACGGCTCAAGATCGCCCCGCCCGCCAGTGCAACGCGCTGCTCACCAAACGACGGGCGCAAGATTCGCATCGAGACGGTGCGGCGCTCGCCGCTGTGCATAAATTCCACGCTCACTTGCTCTCCCGGAGTATGCGAACGAATCGGCGAAGCAGCTGACTCCGGCGTTGCCGCTACCACGCCATCAATACGAAGAATCACATCACCTTCCACCATGCCCGCCTCCGCCGCGCCGGACCCGGTCATGACCGCCGTCACGATTTGCCCCACTCCACCCGGAATATTCGCACGTTCCTCGTCTGTCGGCTGGCGCATGGCAACACCTAAATACGCGCGACTTGCACCATCTGACCCGCCCGATACATACACCCCAAGTCCACGAAATCCCAGAGCAAGCGGCGCCATGCCGCGCCCAACCGAAATCACCGCGTCCCCAAGCTCGGGTTCCGTATCAAAGTCAAACGCAACCGGTGTGACGTCAGTGATGCCCGTTTCCAGAATTGCTAAGTCCAGCGCGCTATCCACGGCCAGGCGCTTTCCTTGCACTGAAAGGCCATCACCAAGCAGCACGTCAATGCGACGCGCACCTGTTCCCAATTCGCTCGCCTTGGTGAGAACATGGCCTTCGTCGTCAATGACAACGCCGTAGCACGCATCACGCGAATCAACAATGATGCTGACGATGGAATCTGCGTACGGGTCGGTCAGCGCGGCCAACATCTCCAGCGTGTTGGCGTGACGATCCGCTTGCTCCTTGCGTGCATACGTGGTGTCCCCCACACGCGCATCGCTGCCGTCATTCGGGGGCGTGTCCTCACCATCACCCGCACCTGAGCGGAGCTCCGCGGCCACCGTAACCGGATCCTTGGTCGGATCCGCTAAATACGCGCCCGTGGCAAGCCCCTCGCGCATGGTGTCCATATGCGCGTTCGCACTTTCAGCGGTCGCAGCCATATTGAGATCGGGACGCTCAGAAGCCTCACTATTGACGCCAACCAGCGCGCCATCAAGGTTAAAGACCGGTCCGCCGGAATCACCAGGACTGAGCGGTGCATCGATCGCCAACCGCCAGCCATCGCGACCAATTACCCGACCAAACCGCAACGGTGGCGGCCGCCACGGCGATCGCTCCGGCCCCAGCGGATGACCAAATGCGACGATCGGATCACCCGTCGCTAACGACGCCGACGTGCCCATGGGAACAACCGGAAGCACCCGCCCACCCGTGGAAACCTTGACTAACCCAACATCGCCGTCCGGTCCAAAGTGCGCACCCACCGTGACCCCCGTCAATGCAGTGCCGTCGGCCAGCAACACTGATGCCTTGCGCCCCGGCTGCTGCGCTACATGCCCGGCCGTCAACACCCAGCCATCAGCAGAAATGATCGTGCCGCTGCCTGATCCAAGTTCAACACCCTTGTCATCAGTGAAGACAAGACCCACCACTGCGGGGCGAACCTTCACCGCGAGCGCACGAACGCGCACCTCAAGCGCACGGAGCGCATCAGGTGAATCAATATCCATACTGCGCGAATCGTTGGCCGTCGCTCGCGCCGCCGCCGGCGGATCAATGCCTGCCACGCCGTGCGCGTAACACTGCGCCGCGCCAGCCACCAGTGCAGTCAACACCATGCCGCGCGTGTGACCGCCCATCCACATACTTTGACCGAACCACGAATCGCAAGCGACGCGTGGTTTCATAGTCTTTAACCGCCTCGTGATGGATGACTGTCGTATGCGCTGTCAGGACCGGAATCCGAAAGGAATCCCTCAAGCGCTGCACCAGCACGAGTCTTCTGGCAATGCTCCGCAACGGCATCAAGCCGCTCCGCCAGCATCTCCATTGACTGCGCACGGGCCTCAGGGGCAACCTGAATGCAGTGCATGACAATGTCGTTGAATTCCTTGGGAATTCGCGGATCCTGCTCATGCAACTGCCGCGGCAGACGAATGCTTGCCGGGGCAACTGCACTGCCAACCTTGCCATTACGGGAGGGCAGCGCGCATGGAATCTCCTCACGCAACAACACCCAATACAGGGTTGCGCCAAGGTTATAGATGTCTGTGAGCGCGGTGATTGCTTGGCGGTGCGCCTGCTCTGGTGCGATGTAACCGGGCGTTCCTTGAATACGCTCCTTGACGGTGCCCAGTGCGCATGCTTGACCGAGGTCGATGACCTTGACGGTCCCATCCTCGCAAATCATCATGTTGGATGGCTTCATGTCAGCGTGGACAAATCCACGTTCATGCATATGCCCCAACGCGCGCGCGGCCTGCGCGAAATACTTGGCAATGTTCACACCGGAAGGCCTTGGGCTCAAATCCAGTGTGGTGGCGTCAACCAACTCCATGAGCAGCGCAGCGTCGAGCACTGGGCCAAACATGTACTTCTGATTCTTCAGGTATTTGGTGATGGCGCGAATGTTCGGATGATCAAGCTTGGAGCCCACTTGGTGCTCCTGAACAATCTGCTCAATGAACCGTTTGTCCTTCTGTGTGCGGCAAATCACATGCTTCAGCGCCATCACTTGGCGCGACTTGGGATCCATCACTGCATAGACAACGCTTGCCGCACCTTCGCCGACTTTGTCGACCACTTTGTAGCCGAATAGTTCTGCGGGAATGGCGGATGACATAGACATGAACATAGATTCTCGCAGTCAAACACACCCCGTGTCCCAATTCTCCAGAAAGGAGGGCGCACCAACCGAGGGGGCGCGGTGGGCACCAATGCCGTCAAGACGTGACCCCCATTAGGGGGCATGGCGGCGCGGAGAGGGTAGCAAAACGACTAATAGGCTGCACTATTTCGATATTGTCCAACAGATTGGCGGAAAATTGAACTTCGGGACAACCTCACAGGGAATCACAGGCGAGAAGTCGCCCCAATGAACTACGGGAGCAGTTGCGCGCGAAAGGTTCCCGGCTGTAACTGACCAAACTCGCCCAATCCGCTCACCATTGGGGTCAGTTCCCGATGAAAGAACACCGCCTGTGCACCAATTCCTAACTCAGCCTGGAGCGCCCGCACCAGATTCAACAGTTGGCGGGTCTGCTGATCCGTGAACGCACGGCGTTCACCATTGCCCACCAAACAGATCGCCACGGATTTCCGATTCAGATCGGTGGCAGAAAGCGGCGCTTCATGTGTCCGGAGGGGCCAGGGCGCGCGCATGGCTGCATTGGCGTGAGCACCCGGTAACTGTCGCTCCCACCGAAATCCCACCGCCACTTGCCCATCTTCCATCCCTTGGCCATTGCCGATCACAAAGTGATAGCCAAGTCCAGAAAGCCCCGCGTCCAAGTGCCGGCGTTCCAGTGCGGCCACGTCACCAGCCGGCGACCCGCTGTCATGAATGACAATCGCCTGCCACTGGCCGCGCGCCATCGGGGTATCGCGCGGGGCGATACGCGGGGTGGTAGTGATCGCCACCGGCATGATTGACGCCACCGCGGGCTCGCGCCTGTCCCGGGACGTATGCAGATTGTTGACCCCACGCGCTGGCGCGGCGATCCACAACATTCCAATGCTGGCCGCGCACGCTACGGCGAACGCAGTCCAGACAACAAGCGACCGCGGCAGCGGCGAAGCCGCGTTTGAAGCCACATGAAGATTTCCGAGGTGCTCAACGTCCGTGTTCACTATGAATCGCGCGTTCCATCGCGCGTCTCCCGGCAATTCATCGGCCGAGCCGGTCGCCTTGGTTCAAGATTCGGTGGTCTTTGGCGTCAATCGGGCCCGCAGTGCTGGCTGGGGGGTGCCAAACACATCCGGCTCATCCTTTGGGGCCGCCCCGGTCCGCATCGCGTCAAACTTCTCAAATTGGGTGCGCGGTGCGCTCTCTGGAAACAGCGGCTTGGTGCAACCAGCGGCAATCAACAAGACGCCAGCCACGCCGGTGGCCATCAATGCCACCTTCATGTGTGGCACGTGACGCATGTGTCGATTGCTCACAGAACTCATAAGAAACATCGTACCCATCACTCCCGCGGCGCCGCCACCGCGCCGGATGTTCGGAAGGTCTGCCGAGTCCAACCATCGGTGCATGAAACCGCCACGGTCCAAGCCACCTTGGGCGGCGCCGAGGCAGGAACCAGCAC
>NSIA01000190.1 GCA_002737585.1 Planctomycetaceae bacterium
CGCGTTCTGTGGCAGTACTTCACGCAGACCTCGTTGCGGAATCCTCCGGTGCGTATCGCTGATGGTCTGTATCTGCAGATTCCCGGCGAAGGTCTGGTGAGTTTCACCCCGCTCCCCAACAACAAGCCCGACGGCGAGGTCCTGTGGAAGAGCAAGGCTCCCGGAAACATCATTGGTCGCATCGACACCAATGTCATGGCTTGGGACCATTCCACACGCACGCTCAGTGCGGTTGATGTGGGCACTGGCCGCATCGTCCACCAAGTCACTCTGCCCAAGGTGCAAGCCATCCAGTTCTTCCCGATGATCGACGGTGACGTGTTCATCGCTGCCAAGGACGGAACCGTGGAGCGCCTGGAGTCACTCACACGCAAGCCGAGCAACACTGGCGGCGACGTGAAGGACTCCGAGCCAGCATCTGCTCGAACCACCATCGGCGCCCCGGCTGTTGGTGGCACATCATCCAAGCGACCGGGCTGATCGCATCGTGGCTGAACACATCCGCATTCGCCGCGCGCTGATTTCTGTGAGCGACAAATCAGGGCTCGTGGAATTTGCGCGTGAATTGGCTGCGATGGGCGTGGAAATCATTTCGACGGGCGGCACTGCTGCGGCGCTTGCCAAGGCGGGCATTTCCGTATTGCCCATCGAAAGCGTCACTGGGTTTCCAGAGATGATGGATGGGCGCGTCAAGACGCTGCACCCCAAAGTGCACGGCGGACTGCTCGGCGTGCGCAACAATCCAGAACACATGGCGGCCATGGCGGCGCACAGCATTGTGCCGATCGATCTGGTCTGCGTCAATCTCTACCCGTTCGAAGCAACGGTCGCCAAGCCCGGCATTGCAGAGCATGACGCTATTGAGAACATTGATATCGGCGGGCCATCGATGCTGCGGAGTGCGGCAAAGAATTTTGAGAGCGTGACGGTCGTGACTGACGGTGCGCAGTACGGACGCGTCATTACCGAGATGCGCGCCAATGCCGGCGCTACCACCCTAGCGCTGCGCCGCGAATGTGCGCAAGCAGTCTTTGCACGCACCGCGGAATACGACGGAGCGATCGCGCGCTGGATGAATACTGCGGGCTTTGCGCATGCGGCGGTAGCAGATGCAGACGCCGCACAAATCTTTCCGCGCCAAGCGAATATTCGGCTCGAACTTGCTGACGAACTTCGTTACGGTGAAAATCCGCACCAACGCGGCGCGGTGTACGCGGATCGATCATTTACCGGGCCAAGCGTGGTGGGTGCGCAGCTCTTGCATGGCAAGCCGCTTTCGTACAACAATTTGCTGGACGCAGCGGCAGCATTGGAACTGGTGCAAGACCTGCATGCGCAGCGCCCCAACTGCACTGCCTGCGCGGTGATTAAGCACACGAACCCGTGTGGCGCAGCGATCGCTGGTTCAGTGCTTGCGGCATTTGAGCACGCATGGAGCGGTGATCCCATGGCTGCATTTGGCGGCATTGTGGCGTTCAGCAGCACCGTGGATGTAGCCACCGCCGAAGCGATGGCGGCAGGCGAGCGATTCCTTGAAGTAGTCATTGCACCCGGCTATGAACCGAAGGCGCTGGAAACACTGCAGGCGCGATGGAAGAACGCGCGCCTCCTTGCCACGTCTCATGCCAGCCCCGCTATCGACACAGCACTGACGTGGCGCAGCATTCCGGGAGGAATGTTGGTGCAAGAGCCTGATGTGCATCGCATTGACGCGGCGCAATTCACGCATGCAGCGGGACCAGTGCCAAGCGCTGCAACGCTTGCAGACGCGGCGCTGATGTTTGCGGTAGCCAAGCACTTGAAGTCGAACGCAGTCTGCATCGGTGCCAACGGAACATTGTTCGGCGCGGGTGCTGGGCAAATGGATCGCGTGGCCAGTTGTCGCAACGCGGTGGAGAAGGCTCACGCCAAACTTGCAGCAGCCGCTGCAGGGACGGTGGCGGTGGCGGCCAGTGACGCATTCTTCCCCTTCGCTGACGGACCCGCGCTCCTTGCCGATGCCGGGGTGCGCTGCATCGTTCACCCGGGTGGAAGTAAGCGTGACCAAGACACGTTTGACCTCTGCAACGCGCGCGGCATCACCTGCCTCCTCACCGGCTCACGGCACTTCCGCCACTAAATAGGTGCCGTTCACCACTGTCCCCATTTAAATTGCTGCCGTTCACTGCGGACGCCTTTGTGGCTAAACTTTGCCTCCCATGAAGCTCGATCATCCGACGCTACCAGTCCTCAAAGCGGCCTTCCCGGACGTCAAGTTCCTCGCCGCTGAATTCCGCGGTCAGACCACGGTGATCGTTCCTAAGGACCGCATCAAAGAAGTCTGCCGTCACCTGCGCGATGATCCGCAGTGCTCCTATGAATTCTGCGCCGACGTGACCGCGGTTGATTACCTGAACTATCCATCGCCGCAGCCGGGACGGTTCGCAGTGGTGTGGTGCTTGAACAGTTACTCCAAGGACCAACGCTTGCGGCTCAAGACTTATCTTGATCCTTCGGTCGACACCGCGGGCATCGAACCTGATCCGGAACTGGTGGTCGACACCGTGACCGATGTGTGGCCGGCAGCAGAGTGGCTTGAGCGTGAAGTGTTCGACATGTTCGGCATCCGCTTCAAGGGTCACCCCGATCTGCGTCGCATCTTGATGTGGAAGGACTTCCCGGGGCATCCGCTCCGCAAGGACTATCCGCTGCGCGGTCGTGGCGAGCGCGAGATGCATCGCGTCGTGACCCGCGATTCCGCCTGACGGCGCGGCTCGCACCGTGGAAACACGCGAACACCTCGGACTGAAAGAACTCGCGTCAGCGTGGCTCATCTCCATGGGATGCCGCGCGGTGGCGCACGAAGTGCCCTGCCCGATCGCGCGCTTTCGCGTGGACGCCGCGGGGTGGGCGGAACATGACTGGCGCCTCGGCGCAGACCCGGCTGCGCACGCCAATATCTTTGCTGCCGAACGCGCGGGGGACGCGCTGCGTTCGCCACGCACCGTTGTGGTGGAGTGCAAGGCATCGCGCGCCGATTTCATGCGCGACGGGCTTCGTGTTGATGACTTGCTCGCGGAGCGCGATCGACTTCTTGCGCGCAAAGCGGAGATTGAATCTGACCTGATTCCCGTGCATGAGCCGCACCTGCGCAACTCTGCAGGCGCGCTGTTTGAGGAGCACGCGAGTTGGGATTTCAGTCGAAGTCGATTGCTCCCCTATCGCCGCGTGCTTGGGCAACTGGCGAAACTGGAAGAGCGCATGCACGGGCAAACGAAGTTCAACCTGATTGCACGGTGGCGGCTCGCGGATGAGTTGTGGATCCTTGCATCGACCGGCGTGGTGAAGTCGCGCGAAGTGCCGACGGGTTGGGGACTCGCCGAATGTTCACCCGCAGTGTTGCGACGCGGTGTGAAGCATGCGCTTGCCATGGGTACGTTGCCGCTGCGCGTGGTGGTTCCCGCGCCGCGTCATGCCAGCCCGGAGTATCGACGCGCGCGCATACTGAGAAACATTGCGATCGAATTGACGCGGGGTCAGTTTCCGCGGGTCGCGTCAGGATCGGCGGGCGAGTCGGCGGATGGCTCCGGCCACGGCGGCACTGGGACGAGCACCACGTCCGTATCCGGGTTGCCGTCATCATCCGATCCGTTGACCCCCACCGACCAGAGCGTGTAACCCGGGTGCCATGCGGCGGCGGGGTCGGCCGGCAGCACGCGGTAAACGAACGGTCCCTTGCGGTACGGGTCCTTCGGCACCTCGTCGACATACCGCGGACGGAGCTCGTCAAGCGAGGCCGGCAGGTGCCCTTCGGCGCGGCGGAACCGCTCAATGGCCACCACGGTCGCCAGCGCACGCTCGAACGTGGCGCCGCGCAGATCGACCAAGGTCGAGGCCCCGGTGAACCCGCGCACTCGAACCCAATTGATCGGGCCGGCATCCTCAAGTGCCGCCATCCCGGCGCTCACCTTCTGCTGGTCCCGGTCCGACGGATCGGCCATGAGCTCCTCGAACAGCACGCCGGAGTGCTCGAGGATGGCACGACGTTGGGGCCAGTAGAAGCCCCCCCAATGGATGCTCGCGACCATGGCCCACGGGCTCGGCTCATGGGCCCATGACGGCCCCAGTGATCCCACCCACGGGTCCGCGAACCAGCTGGCGAGCGCTCCGAGTTCCCAGTCAACCCTGGCCGCCTTCATCGCCTCCATCGACGGCCGGACCGACTGGCGGCGGATGGCGGCGTCGAGCGCGGACGCCAGCTGCTCGCCACCGTCGGCGTGCAGCGCCTCGGCGGTCACCTGTACAAGCGGGCGAAGTTCGTCGTAGTTGTCGTAGTTGTCGTAGTTGTAGAAGAAGGGAGACGTGCGCGCGAAGATCCGCCGCGCGGCCAGATGCCACTCCAGGGCGCGCACGAACGCAGGGGAGTCGCGTCGCTCGACGGCGACCACCATCGCGGCGTTGGCCAGCTGCCACAGCCGCTGCGCTGCGACGTAGCGAATCTCGCCGAGGTGTGACGAGTACCGGGGGAGCAACATCGACGCCCCTACGCCTTCGGCGATGCGGTCCGCGGCCCAGGCCAACGACCCGGCGTCCCCCCACAACCCCATCGACTCCAGTGCCTGCAACACGGACTCCTTCGCGATCGACTCGGGCGCACCGGCGTTTCCCCATCGCGTACCGGGGGTGATTCCCTTGATGGCCCGCTGGAACTCAGGCCCGAGCACACTCGACTCCCAGCGGGCAAACTCGGACAGCGGTCTGGCGATCGAATCGGCGGATGGCGGGGTGTCGGGCGGCAACAGCGCCGCGTCGAGCTGATTCGGCGTCGGAAGCGAGACCAGGTCCCCCCGGGCGGACCACACCTGGGCAAGCGCGAGCGATACCACGGGCAGGACAACGATTCCGACGGCCAGGAGAGTCGCAAGCCCGATCCGTCGGACAGAACGGAACACCGCCCTTCGCCGCTGCGGCGCCCAGAGGCGGTTTTCCTCGAACACCAGCCCGTGCGCCGGCATGAAGCGCCGGACGCCGTCCGCGCCGGCAACGCAGTGATCGCGATACGCCGTGATGTCGATGGACTTCCCGCACTCCGGGCAGGTCAACGCGTGGTTGGCAGACACCACCAGGCCCATGGCGCTGTAGTCGCATGATGGGCAACGCGCGGTCCCTCGCAGCACCCCACGCACCAGCAGGCGAAGAAGAACGTCGCGCCAGAACAGCATGGAAAGGAGGAACACGGTGGCCATCATGGCCACCGACAACGTGATCCGCCATTGGGCTTCCGACCAGCTCCAGTTCCGCAGCACCACGGGAGACGAGACATACACGCATCCGAGCGACAGCATCACCCGAGCCACCTCGAACATCACCCTGGAGCGCTGGCCGCCTCGTGCCAAGTCGAC
>NSIA01000191.1 GCA_002737585.1 Planctomycetaceae bacterium
CACCGCACTGGCGCTGACCGCGGGCTGCGTTCGGCGCGAGATTGAGGTGACATCCACGCCTCCGGGCGCGCTTCTCACGCTGAATGGCCGTGAAATCGGTCGAACCCCCACTCGTATTGAGTTCACCTTTGACGGCACGTATGACGTCCGGCTGAAACTCGCCGGGTATGAATCGGTTGCCGGTTCTGGTGACTCCGACATGCCCGTGTGGGACTTCATGGGCGCTGATTTGGTGGCGGAAATAGTCCCCACCGATATCCATCGATTAGAACACTGGCACTTTGAATTGGTTCCCGACGATGATGCGGACGCTTCATTGCGGCACCGTGCCGAGGCAGCGCAACGCTTTGTTGAGGCGATGCCAGTGGTTGCGCCGGATGCTCCGCCACCAGCGCCGACTGCAACTCCTGAAGCGAAGAAAAAGAAGAAGTCCGCAAGTCAGAGTAATCCCTGACTCGACCTGTTCTTGGCGAACCGGGCTCCGGCACCCCCAAAATCTGCAAAATGGCCACTCGGAGTTATCTCCCACCGGCGGCGGGCGACCGCCCAATGGCGGTTACGGAGTCATGGAAGGGGGTGCACGGCGCGCCGGATTTCCGGACACACAAACTTCGTGAAAATCGCAGGGTTTCTAGGGGTGTTCTGCATTGATCCACCGGCCGTTGGGACGATACTACGCATCTGACCTCTGGGGGGTCAGCACCCAATCTTCTTCGCGTTCTCGCTTCGTGCGAGGCCGTCGAACTGCCACCGTCGGACGTGTCGGAGCGTCCGACGGTGGTGCTTTTAGAACTCATCACGCACGCGCCGCATGTGAAACGTACGCACTCGCCTGCACGCTCGCAGCGTCACCCACATAATGCACGCATGAACGGCCATCGCTTCGCTTGTTGCATGATCCGCACGCTGGGCACTGCCGCCGCTACAACCGCGTCTATCCACGCACATGCAGCAGAGCAGGGCGCGCTGGATGCGCTCTCGCTTTACGCCTTGCAGCCCGCGTATGCATGGCAGCCGGCCGGTGCGCCGCTCACGGTGCCGCCGTCAACATCTGACGACCCGCTCATTGCGCCCGCGGCATCCGACGCGTCCAAGCCAGCGGTGCTGCCAACCCAAGCACCGCTTGAATCTACCACTCAGGCCACTCAGGTCACTCCCGCTACTCCCGCCACTCCCGCCACCGCAGCCGCGCCCACAGTGACCGCTGTCACCACACCGCGCTTCGGCGCCAAGGATTCCTGGCGTTTGAACTTTGAAGGCGAATGGATGGGGGACTTTCAGGATGCCAACGAATTGCAAGGCCGAATCGGTGCGGCGTGGTTCTTTGTGGACAATGCAGAATTAGCCCTGTACGGAACCGGTGGTTACGTCTCACAGCCTGGTCAGGATGCCGGCATGTACGGCATCGACCTGGAAGCGCGCTGGCACTTTCTGGCCCGGGAAACCTGGTCGCTCTTTGGCAGTATTGGCTGCGGTGTGATGGGTTCCACCGCTTCAGTGCCCAGTGATGGCTCGGAGTTCAACTTCACTCCAAGTATCGGGGCAGGTGCCACCATTGAAGTTGCTGAGAACACGCGGCTGTACATGTCGGCGCGCTGGTACCACATCTCGAACGCGCAGACCTACGCCGACAACCCAGGCCGCGACAATCTTGGCATCTGGGTCGGCCTCAGCTTCGGTATGTGACTCAGCTGCGGTAACCCTGCGGATGCGCTTGCATCCATTTCCATGCGCTCTCCACCATCGGAGCAAGCGTTCGATGCCGCGGTGACCACTTCAATTCACGCATGATGCGTGTTGGGTCAGAAACTAATTCCGGCGGATCGCCATCGCGTCGCGCTGCTACCGTCACTGGAATAGCGCGGCCGACAACGCGTTCGCATTCAGCAAACACTTCGCGCACGCTGAAGCCATGACCAATGCCAACGTTGTACGCCTCGCATGCATGTGACTTGAGTGCGTGCAGTGCATCCACGTGGGCGCATGCCAAATCTTCAACGTGCACGTAGTCGCGGATGCATGTGCCGTCAGGCGTTGGATAGTCAGTTCCAAAGAGTTGCAGTGCAGGGCGCAAACCAATGGCCGCTTGCAGTGCAGACGGAACCAAGTGCGTCTCCGGATCATGATCTTCGCCAAGCAATCCGTCTGATGCAGAACCTGCCACATTGAAGTAACGCAGCATGGTTGCCCCAAACGCGCGACCATCTTTGCGTGCGGCCTCCACTTCCTCTCGGATCATGCACTCGCAGGCCAGTTTGCTGGCGCCGTAGGGGTTCACCGGTCGCTGCGGTGTTTGCTCAGAGATGGGCATCTGCTCCGGTGCTCCGTACGTGGCAGCCGTGGAGGAGAAGACCATTCGTTCTGTGCCGGCCGCGCGCATGGCTTCCAGCAGGCTGCTGGTGCCACCAACGCCGCAGCTCCAGTACATGGCGGGTTGCGCCACGGACTCACCAACCAGCGTGTAGGCGGCGAAGTGCAGCACTGCATCGGGGCGCTCCTCGGCGAGCAGCGCGGCAAGCGGGGCGCGTTCGCGCAGATCGAGCTTTGCAAAGCGCAAGCGGCCCTGGGCAACGGTGCTCAGGGCATCGATGGCACCCTGATGACCGCGCGCCAAGGAGTCCACGGCAACCACGCGGGTGGCGCCACGCGCAAGTAATTCACGGACGGTGTGCGATCCGATGTAGCCAGCAGCGCCTGTAACGAGGTACTTCATGATTTGGGAATGTTATCGGGTCGTTTCAGGGACATATTCCTGCCGAGGATGGGTATGATTAACTTTCGATGAGCCGCCACGGACGGTGGCTCGCCCCCAGCCGCGCTTGTTGCGGCTCCCGCCTGTGGTTCTTCTCGCATGGATTTCGCCACCCCGACTCGACCTTCTCTCCGTGATGCCGCCCCGGCTTGCCCTGCAGCCGCGGCTGTGTATCCCTCCGCAGCCGAACTCCGGCTCTCCGGCACCGCCGCACTGGGCGTCATCGCCGCAGATGACGTCCGTTTGGTGGCACTCCGGCAGGCGTGCGCCCTCCTGGAAACCCTGGAAGCCGAGAGCAAGTCGCTTGACCTTCGGCTTGAGGCCGCCAAGCGCTTGGACCCCATGCGCCACGTTCTTGGGAAGACCTCCCTTGAATCCGCCATCGAGCAGACTCGAACCCTGATTCGTGAGCTTGACGAGCACCTGTGTGCCGCCGCGGAGTCCGCCCGTGCGGCCAGCCGCACCGTCGCTCGCACTCATCCGAAAGACACTCAGTGACAGCTACAGCAGATAACGGCCATTCCGCCGCGCACCCGTTTGCCCAAGGTGCAGCCATTGACCTGGCCGCCGTTCCGGAGTCCGAGCGCAAGCGCGCGTTCGATGAAGCCTTTGAGTATCGCGGCGACATCACGCTGACGCTCACCGACGGTGCGCGCGTGGAGTGCTACATCTTTGATCGACGCATCGGCGCCACCATTGCGGATTCGTTCGTGCGGGTCATGGAAGCCGGCGGCGGCGAGAAGCGATCGATCTCCTACCAGCAGATTGCACGCTTGGAGTTCACTGGTAAAGACACCGCCGCAGGAAAGACCTGGGAGAACTGGGTGCGCCGCTATGTGGAGAAGCGCCTTGCTGGTGAGCAGGCGAACATTGATGCTGAAGTATTGGATTGAAATGAGCGCGCCCGAGTGGGCGCGCTTGTGTGTCATACCAACGCTTCGTATTGAACAGCCTTAGGCTTGAAACTCGCGACCGCTCTCGGTGTCCAAGATCTTCCAACCAAATTCCCGGGCGATGCGCATGATCATGATCCAAGCGATGTCGTCATCGGAGATGGTCAACACCATCTGCCGAACCGGATCCTGATTGAGTGGCAATTGAAGTTCCAAGCCGGGTCCGTACAGGGTGTCGCCGCCGGCAGCCTCTGGACCAGTGTTGCAATGTGCCAGGCCAGCGGTCACGTCGGAACGCGAGCCGAGCGCGGGCATATCGCCGCTTGTGGCTGGCTCTCTGCTGAGGATGACAAATTGGCGACGAGACATGGGGGACGGCAGAAGATAGCGCAATCATCGCTCCCTGTCAGGGTCAGCGCCCAAGTGCGCGACAGACGGCATCCACCAGGCGACTGAGCGGTACCGGTTTGACCAAATAGGCAGAAGCGCCCAACGATTCCGCCAATGCCGCGTGGCGACGGCCCTGATTGGCGGTGACCATCACCACCGGCACCGGCGGCAGCAGGGCGCGACAACGCTCCAGGACGGTAAATCCCGACTGTCCCGGAAGCATCAAATCAAGCACCGCCGCGTCCGGGCGAGCCGACAACAGGTGATGCAGCGCCATGCTTCCATCCGCCACCTCATCGATGACCGCCTTCTCCGCGCGCAGGGCAATACACATGGCGGCTCGAATGTCCGGATCATCGTCCACCACCAAGAGCCGGATGCCTTCTAAACGTGCCACCGGCAGCGGTGTGGATTGCGAAGCAGGGATACTCACGCTGCACCGCTCGATCGTTCCTTCACCCGTTGATCCGTATCGGCGCTGATACGTTCGATCATGGCCTCGTCCATCCAGGGCAAGGTGCGCAACTTGGTCTTGATTCGCTCCGGAAGTGGCTTGCCATCGCGTTCCCACTTGGGGCGAGCGCGCCAGCGGCGATGAATCCATAGATACTGGTCCGGTGCGCGCATGATGGCGCGCTCCATGGCATGCGTATAGCGCGCGGTGATGTAGAAGACGGGATCTTCATGGTCGCGCCAGTCTTCCGGTTGAATGATGTCAATGGTGTGAATCTCGAAGTTGAATCCATTGCCGGTACGCAGCGCCACACCGACGGCCACGGGCAGGTCATAGCGCATGGCAAGCAGCGCGATCGACTTGTAGGCACTGGCCATCTGCCCAAAATAAGGCACAAAGATTCCATCCGGTCCTGCACTCTGGTCGGCAATGAAGGCAATGCGGCCGCCATTGTGAATGATGGACTGCAGTTCTTCCGTGGCTCCAAACTTGGTGATGATCTTCATACCCCGGTTTTCGCGCAATCCGATGGCCCACTGCCAGATGAACGGATTGTCGAGCGGGCGTGCCAAGGCATGCATTCGAAAGCCCATCAGTGTGGGGAAGAACCCCAGCAGTTCCCAATTGCCAGCATGTGGCCCAAGGAAGATGGCGGGACGTTCGCCAATCATCAGCTTGGTACCGGGCCGCGCGTTGCTCAGGTCAACATGGCGCTGCCAGGATTCTTCAGTCACCACGCGTGGCAATTGAAACGCATCAACCATGTAGGTGCGGAACATGTAGCGCACGCTGGCTTTGGCAAGCTCCACGCACTCTTCGTTAGACAAGTTGGGAAACGCGCGACGCACATTGCCGGTGGCACGCGCCACGCGTTCCGGATTGA
>NSIA01000192.1 GCA_002737585.1 Planctomycetaceae bacterium
AATCAAGAGCGTTCCACCGGCAAGGCCGTCAAGACCATCCGTGAGATTCACTGCGTTTGAAGTGAACGCAATCATGAATGATCCAAGCAACATGAAGGTAATCAAACCCATCTGCCACACACCAGGCGCAATATCAAGCGGTTGAATCACACCCTCAGTGGGTGCCGGCAAGTAGGTTCGTTGAAATGGAAGATTCAGTACATGCGCATCCGGCACGGTGGCTGCATGCCAGATGAACCAACTGGCGATCACACCGATACCAAACTGAAACACCAACTTTTCCCACGCAAGCATTCCATCGCGACTGCGCTTGCCGCCGTTGCGCTTGTCGCGCGCGGCCTGCGTGAGCTTCATCCAATCGTCCCACGCGCCGACACCCGCAAGCCACACCAACACAATGAGCGACACATGGACGTACCGGCTATGCACCACATCCGCTAACAACACCGTGGTGAGAAACACGCTGCCGCACAGCAGGATGCCGCCCATCGTGGGCGTACCCCGCTTTGATGCCATGATGGCGTTCAAATCCTTGCCGTAGAACTCCGGGTCGTCGGTCACCTTGACTGAACGCAGCTTGGCGATCAGCTTGGGCATCAGTACCAGCACCATGCCAAACGACAGCAGCACCGCAAAGAACGCTCGGAACTCCAATTGGAACATCACCTGCACCACGGGGTACAGACCAACGGAGTCGAGCCAGTTCTGCAGGTTCTCAACAAGCGCGTACAACATGGGTCACCTCGCGGGTATCGATGCACCACCCGCCGTGCGGGCGGAAAGCGCCTCAACCAAACGTTCCATTCGGCTTCCGCGGCTGCCCTTCAACAGAATCACATCGCCGGGCAGGAGCGCGGCGGCAATTTCAGTCACCCCGGGGGCATCAAGCGCCGCCACGTGGATTACTTGCACCCCAACGCCCACCATCTGCCGCGCCGCGTCGGCCGCATGCGCGCTCGCCTCACCCACAAAGACCGCAAGCTTTGCCCCGGCCGCCACCGCCGCACGACCCACCTCGGCATGCAGGTCTGCCGATTGTTCCCCCAGCTCCAACATGTCACCAAGCACCGTGACGCGCCGACCGCCGCCCTCGGAAAGCTCCCGGAACGCTCGCAGCGAGGCCAATACCGCATCGGGGTTCGCGTTGTACGCGTCGTTGTAGAGCGCAATGCCGCCGATCTCTTGGCGCGTCATCCGCATCTCGGTGGGGGTGACTGCCACCAGCGCGCCGGCAATCTTCTCCGCCGGCACCTCTAGCATGCGCGCGCAGGTGATCGCACTGAGTGCATTCATGGCGTTGTAATCGCCGGGCAGACCGATCGGGCACTCCCACTCCACGCCGCCCGGCTCGCGCACGCGGATCGACTGCCCACCGCCGCCCGCCACCCGCGCCACCATCCGCCACATGCACTGCTCGCCGGTTCCAAAGGTCACCACCCGCACGCCCGGCTTGACGCGCTCCTGGATGGCTGCCACCAAGGCTGGCTGATCGCCGTTCACAATGGCGATGCCCATGCTGCCAAGACCGTCAACGATGGTTGCCTTCTCGCTGATGATCGCCTCCACCGTGCCCATGCCGCCCAAGTGCGCGCGGCCCGCCATGGTGACGATCGCCACATGCGGTGCGGCCATCCGTGCCAGCGGCGAGATCTCGCCGGGGTGATTCATGCCAATTTCAACTACTAAATAGCCATCCGTGCTGTCCGCGCCCAAGAGGGTCAGCGGCACGCCGATGTCGTTATTGAAACTCTTGGGTGACGCACTGCCCTTCATGGTGCTTGCCAGCGCCGCATCCACAATGCGCCGCGTGGTGGTCTTGCCGCTTGAACCGGTGATGGCAACCACCTTGCCCCGCAGGCGACCGCGCCACCAACGCCCCAGGTCACCAAGCGCCACGCGCGTGTCGCCCACTTCAATGAGCGGCAACCCGGCAGGCCGCGCAAACTCACCCGCGCGACGATCGACCATCGCCGCTGCAGCACCCTGCGCTGCGGCATCGGCCAAGAAGGCGTGGGCGTCAAATTTCTCGCCGCGGAGGGCTACAAACAGCTTTCCGCGCATGTCCTCGCGGGTGTCGGTGGCCACCCCATTCATCATGAAAGGGGCTGGCGCGAACCCAGGCCGTGGCGTCACCGCCGCCGGTGGCACAATCCATTGTCCGGCGACTGCACTGCGAAGATCGTCTGCGCTGACTTGCATGGGCACTCCTTGCCGTTCCACGCGGGGCGCACCAGGGATGGCAGCCATTCCGCACGCCTCCCGTCCATGGGAAGCCCGCACAGGGTAACGGCGGGCGTGAGGTGATTTTGTCACATTGGGTAGAAGTCTCAGGGAATTCGCCGCGATTCACTTGCCCCGCTGCCACTCGTCTTCAACAATGAATGTGACGTGTTGGCACGAGCCGGTTGTTCCAGCCCCCCGCGCGTAAACCCCATCGTTTCGAGGGTTCTATGAACAATTACCACCGTCACCTGCAACGCGTTCTTGCCGCGGTCTGTGCCCTGTGTGTGGGCATCCTGCTCGCGCGCTCCGTGGGCCTGTGAGCCGGACAGGCTCAGTTTTGCCAAATAATCTCTCAAGTTCCGGAAACCACCCACCCGATGCCATTCAGGTGGGGCGACAACGGTTCGCCCGATTGCTACTCGATATAGGAGATACGCATGAAGGGCTTCGAACTCGTTAAGGGCTGGGCACGTGAACTGGTTGACATCATGTTGCTGTTCATCGCCATCGGCGTCTTGGTCCAGATCATCTTCGGTACCGAGAGCACCTCGTACTTCGGCAAGATCACTGGCAACCTGATGGCTTTCGTGACGCAGCTTGGTAGCGGTGGCTTTGTTGGTCTGATTGCTCTGCTGATCATCATCAGCATCTTCAGCAAGCGCACCAACGCTACAAACTGACTGACGCAGGCGCCCTGAGCTTTACGGGTGCCGCATGACTGAACACTGGCCCCTGGCGCATTGCGCCGGGGGCTATGTCTTTATGGGCGTGATTTATGGAATCATCACAAACGATTGCATCTGCGCCGGATCAAACTCCGTGGGAACGCGACCAATGTCCCAACCATCCGTGGTTTCCACCGCCACCATGCGTCGACCACCAATGTCCATGGTGACATCATCAGCGGCAGCATCCATGCCAACAAACAACATGCTGTGCCCCTGATCTCCCGGACCGCCGCGGCGAAAGTGCACCACTGCTACTGGCAGCGCAGGATCAATGGATCGAATCAGCGTTGCCAGCAACACACACTTGGAGTCACAATCGCCACCCTCCAGCAACGTGGTACCGGGGGTTCGTAAACCCGCACGCTCTTTGCCATCAACCGCCGGAGGAATGGTGACATACGGAACCGCGCGCTGCACAAAGCTGGTCAGCGCGTCCACCGTGCGCCGCTGCGAATGTCGACTTTCATAGGCAGGAAACACAGCAATCACCTTGGCCGCTACCGGCGCCAACAGCGGGCGCGAAACACTGACAAGCCACGCGTAGTCCGGCGAAACCACCATCGATCTTCCATCCGCTGCGCGTGGGTCAAGCGCCATCCGACACCCGTGCGCTGCTAACGACTCGGAGTACGCACGTTCAAACGCAGACTCCGCGGCGTCGCCCACAAAGTATGAACGCGCCGGCATCCGCGCTGGCCAACCAAAGTGCGCCTCGACGGCGGCGATCGCATCGCGGTCCACTGGCGCCGTACAGGCGATCTCCAACACATCACGCGTGGGGTCGCGGTAATCCGTGCCTTCGATCCGCACAATCTGTGGTCGATTGTCCTTCCATGCAAAGTGCGCAATGTCCGCACGCGGCACCGGAAACTCCAGTTGATGATCCTGCGCCAAGAATGCAGCCACCTCCGGCATACGAACCCGCGCCGCCGCCATTGCCTCCGCGCGCGAAGCCGCTTCCCAACTTCCGGTACGCACAAACTCGGAAACGCGCGCAGAGCTTGCCGCCCAACCGCCTCGAATTCCGTAACGCGCAAACGCCGGAGCAAAGAGCGCGCACACCACGATCGCCAGTATCGGCACTCCGTTTCCCACCCAGCGCCATACGCGTGACCCGCGCGGACTCACCCGCTCACCAGTTCCCGCGGGGTACTCCCGGCTCCCCGACTCAGCGCAGTGCGAGCCTCAATACGGTCGTCAAAGGGCCGCGTCTGCGTGCCAATGATTTGGTAGTCCTCATGGCCCTTCCCAGCGATGAGAACGATGTCCCCGGGGCGCGCCTCGGTCACTGCCAGCGCAATGGCTTGCGCGCGGTCAACTTGGCGGACCACCTCAACGGCAGGCTTGCCGGCGGCGCGTGCGGCCCCGGATGCGCCGGTCGGCTGACCAGTGAGCACTTCATCAATGATCGCCTCTGGATTCTCAGTGCGCGGATTGTCGCTTGTCACAATCACGCGGTCGGAATGTTCGCACGCCACTCGCATCATGCGCGGGCGCTTGGTTCGGTCACGATCACCACCACAACCAAAGACCGTCACCAGCCGACCGCCCGGACCAACCAGCGGTCGCAACGCAGTCAGCACGTTGAGGAGCGCATCATCGGTGTGCGCATAGTCAACCAGCACCGCAAATGGATCAGTGGGACGCGTCACTGGCTCCAGTCGCCCCGGAGGCGCTGCGCACGAGGCAAGCGTTTGTTCAATCACCTGCACGGGTACACCGATCGACCATGCTGCGGCCACTGCTTGCAGCGCGTTCATGGCATTGTGCCTGCCAACAATCGGAAGGTGCACGCGCATGCTGCCCCATGGACCAGCAAATGTTGCATCCTGCCAACCAAGTTGCGCGGCATGAATGGTGGCGGTGCATTGCGGATTGCCGGCGGAACTTGTTTCGCCCGCAGCGCGCACACTGCAACGCAAGATGTTGGCGGTGCAGCCTTCCATCATGACTGCGCTCCACGGATCGTCCACGTTGATCACTGCCGTACCGGTTGGCGAAAGCCTCCGGAAGAGCAACTGCTTGGCAGCTGCATAGGCTTCCATGGTCTTGTGATAATCAAGGTGATCGCCCGTCAAATTGCTGAA
>NSIA01000041.1 GCA_002737585.1 Planctomycetaceae bacterium
CGCGCTGGTCTTTCGACGTTGGCTCGGCGGGATCGCCGCCGTTGAGCCGGAGACCGGGCCGTTGGTTGCCAGCGGCGCCTCGCATGCCGGCCGAGTTCCCTTGGGGCGGCTTGACGATCGCCCGCGGCCGCTCCTGTGGAGTTGCGTGATGGCATTCTTCGACCGCGCCACTGGGGGCCTGATTACCACCACACTTCCGTTGGTATTGGCTGGATTTCTTGGTTACAGCAAGGGTCAACGGGGCTGGTTGATTGGGCTTCCCCTGTTGTTGATGGCGTTGTGCACTGGACCAGCCGGGGCGCTCTGTGACCGCGTTGGCAGTCTGCGCGTACGTATCGCAGCCGGCCTGGTGTACGCACTGGCGTTTGCCATGATTCCATTTGCGGCATCAAATCAAGCAGCCATGGCTGTGACGATGTTTGCCGTTGGAATCAGTGCCGGCGCGCTGTTCTCCAGCTCACTGGCGATCGCTGCCGAGAGCGGAGGATCAACGGTTGCGCTTGGTTCATTCCGTGCAGCGGGCGATGTTGGGTTCTTTGCAGGAACCACGCTATCGATCGTCCTTGCGAGCGCCATCGGTAACGAGGCAGCGCCGGGGTACGCCGACTACGCATCCGTCATCGTCTTGTTTGCAGTGGCACATGCCGTGAGTACGGTATTGATCGCTAGCACGGCAGTGATAACCGCACGTCGTGACGCTCGAACACATTCAGCGCGATGAGCGAGCTTGAGTGTCAGGTCAACGAATGTGAAATTCAGTTGATCGCAACGACCGGGGATCGGTGACCGTTACCTGAACGATCACCGGCGCACGCGCCTTCAAGGGTCATGCGAATTTTTGCCAATGCCTGGTTCTGAATTTGTCGAACGCGTTCCTTGGTCAGCCCAATGAGGTTGCCCACTTGCGCCAGCGTTGGTGTGCGGCCTTGATCAAGACCTTGGAATGCAAAGCGGTGCATCACTACTTCGCGTTCGATCTCGGTGAGATCAGCGCGGTTTGATTCAACAATGTCGCGGACTTCCGCTGCATCTTGCCGTTCCGAAGCGGCACGGATGGAGGCAACGCCGTCACCGTGTTCAAGCGCTGGATCAAATTCCACGGGGAAGCGTTGCTTGTGCTTGGAAACCTTGATTCCATGACGGCTAAACGCCTTCAGAATTGAGCGGCACGCATAGGTGCTGAACTTGAAACCTCGGCCGCAATCGAACTTGTCCACGGACCGCATCAGCGCCATGTTGCCTTCGCCGATCAGATCCGCATATTCGCCTTCACCAAGGCGAACACGCTTGGCCATGGCCAAGACGAGCGCCAGATTTGTTTCCGCAATTTGCTCGCGGTAGGCAGTAGCGGTGCGGCTCCAGCGGAGCAATTCCTTTGCTTGTTCTGCTCCGGGTGCACGACCACGCAAGGTCTTCTGGATCCGGTTCATGCGGTAGCGCGCGTAGTTGAACTGCATAAAGATCACGCGCTCTTGCGCAGCGGTGAGTACTACGCCATCATGTCGGCGCGGCGAAGTGGTTCCGATGTCGTCCATCATGGGCCGGTACCAGGTCACGGTGGGACGAGGAACGATTGGCGCTTTCGTGTAGATGCGCTGTTCGGCACCGGCTTTGTGGAAGTCCGGGTGATCCATGAAATCAATTTCGTCCGAGAGCAACTCGCTAAGGAGTGCTGCATCGACACGGGTGCGTTGCGCCTTTGTTGGCTTGGCGGGCTTCGTCAACTTCGGCTCGACGCGCGCAACAGGGGCGAGCGGAGCGGGCATTGCAGTTGGCTGCGGAGTGGAACCAGATCCGCCACCGCCGGTCTCTTGCCCACGGCGGCGCCGGGTGCGTGCCTGGGGAAGGCGACCTTCTCCGTCGATGATGCTGTGGGGTAGTGTGGTCATTGGGTGGTTGGCGAATGTGCGGGGTTTGCCAAATCTCTTACGTTTCAGTTCGCTTCGTGTTCAGCATGGATTCAATAAAATTTGAAACCTAATGCGGACGTCGAACGACGGACTGGGGGTAACCCAATGGCCGAGCGCTGCTGCAGATTTCGTTGCACCTTGAGATGCCCTCCGGGGCTCGCGGGTTCGGGATTGTGGCAAGGCAACCGTGATAAAGCAGCCAAGGCGCTCGATATGAGCGCCTTGGCTGTTATTATTAGACGTTTATAGAGGTCAGGAAGTCGCTTACTCCGCCGTTCCGCTCGACATGTCGTAGACCCAGGCATCGCCGGGGCGCTTGAAGTCCAAGACTTCGCCCTTGTTGAAGAACAGGGAAAGCTCGCGAATAGCGGCTTCCGGGCTGTCTGAGCCGTGGATCAGGTTGAAACTGTTAGAGACTCCAAAGTCGCCACGGATGGTTCCGCCGGCAGCCTTTGACCCGAAGGTGGCGCCCATGAGGTTTCGGCAGATGGCCACCGCGCCGTTGCCGCGGATGGCAAGCACCAGCACCGGGCTGGAGGTCATGAACTTGACCAGTCCAGGATAGAACGGTCGCGCCGCGTGATCCTTGTAGTGCTCAGCGGCCAGTTCCGGGCTGATCTGCGTGAGTTTGGCACCCACGATTTGCAGGCCCTTCTCTTCGAAGCGGCTGATGATGCGACCCATGAGACCGCGTTGGACGGCGTCTGGCTTAAGAATGATGAGGCTTGTTTCCATGTTGTTCTCCGTAAGTTGTGGGGCGGCAAGGATAGCAAAAAACCGAGTCAGACAGGGCATTCAGCCGATCCTGCTACCGTACCCGCCCCTTCGCCGTCAAACGACGAAGCAAGACGCGGCCCGTGATCCAGGACGTTGGGCACGGGAAGCATTGATCCGCGAACGCACGTAAAGGAGCCCGAAATGGCAGCCAAGGAAGCCGTTGCAGTGGCTGAACCGAAGAAGAAGTCCGCTACGCCTAAGGTGGATGCGGAGTCCATGGCCACTCGGCAGCGGGACATTTCGGTCAGTGAATTCTTTGCAAAGAACCGTCACTTGCTTGGGTTTGACAACCCGCGCAAGGCGATGTTGACCACCATCAAGGAGGCGGTCGACAACTCGCTTGATGCCTGCGAAGAAGCAGAGATCTTGCCAGAGATCGCGGTGATCATTGAGGATCTGGAGCCCACGCGTCCTGCATCGGCCAAGAGTTCGCGCTACCGAGTGACGGTGGTTGACAATGGACCAGGCATTGTTCGTAAGCAGGTCGAGAACATCTTTGGCCGCTTGCTGTATGGATCGAAGTTTCACCGCTTAAAAATGAGCCGCGGTCAGCAGGGCATCGGTATCAGCGCCGCGGGCATGTACGGGCTGATCACTACCGGTCGGCCGATGGCAATCTTCACCAAGCCGAAGGCTGGTCAGCCGACCCACCACATCGAATTGGCGATGAACACCAAGACCAACCGCGCCGAAGTGACCTTTGACAAAGAGGTCAAGGACTTCCCGCCGGATCGCCTTCGCAAGTTGAGCGCGGGAACACGCGCCCTGGCTGAGCAGAGTGGATTTTTGACTGCCACGGAATTCCCAACTGGTACGTCCGTGAGCATTGAGCTTGACGGTAAGTACCAGCGCGGGCGTGGTTCGGTGGACGAGTTTCTTGAACTCACCGCTATCGCCAATCCGCACGCACGCATCGTCTTTGTGCCGCCGACACGGGTGACCGAGGATGATGAACCGGATGTGCTGACGGCAGCCGAAGCAAGCGCTGCCGCTGTTGCCAAGGTCACTACCGA
>NSIA01000042.1 GCA_002737585.1 Planctomycetaceae bacterium
CGTGAGGCAGATGTSTACCGTGGTCGACCTTTCCAGATTGAGGCGGCCATTGCYTTCGGTGGTGAGTTGCCTGGCGACGAAACGGCGCGCGTCATTCGCTTTGCCAACCGTGTGCCGCTGCTCTTTCAGCAGAGTGCCTGCTCCAGTTTCAAGGCCGTCAGTGAGACGGGTTGGAAGAACTACAACCTGTCACAACCGCGTGGCGGAATTCCGGTTGGCCCGCTGGTGATCATGATTCACATGGCTTCGGTGTGGGTGCCGTTCACCAGCGAGAGCAAGGAAGCCATTGCGGACTACGACGAAATTCGCAAGGAGATGAAACTGGCGCTGATGGAGTGCGGGCGCAAGCTGGGCACCTATCTGCGCAAGCGCCAGCGCATGCGCCGCGAGGGTCTGCGTCGTGATGTGTTTGAGCGCTACATCGGTGAGATCGCCAAGGCAGTGCATGCCATCATGGGCGCTGATCCCAAGGCGATTTATGACGCATTGTTGGAGCAAGCCAATGCACGCACCGCAGTCGCCGATCAAGTGCTTGACGAAGATGGCCAGGTCATCAAGGATGAAGATCCATCCGGACCGGATGATGATGGCGTGCTGATTGTGCACGAGGCGATAGCTCCGGCAGTTGCGCAGCTGTCCTCCACACCGTTTGCGCCGCTCGACTTTGGTAGTGGCAACAAGAAGCAGACGAGTAAAACTAGCGCGCCGGCCAAGGTTGCTACTCGCCAGTCCACGCGTAAGGGCGACGCTCCGTCCCGAAGCAAGGGCAAGTCCAAACCAGAGTCAGCAGCGAGCCCCAAGCGACCCGCGAAGCAGGCTCCAGAGTCAGCAGCCCGAGCAGAACTTCGTGCGCGTGCAGCCAAGGCGGCGAGCCGCAAGCCTGGCAGCAGTAAGCCCAGTAACGACGGCCCGCGTCTCTTCTGATCATCATTGACCATTACTGATCATCATTGATCATCTAGTACCGAAATAGGATCGACACCATGGCAAAGCCGAAGACACCCAGCGCGCCCGCTCGCACCAAGAAGGAGCGCGACGCCGCCACCGAGAAGAAGATTGTGACGCTCGCCACCGATGTGGCGAAACGTTCGCTGGCAGGGAATGAGCCGACGGTTCGCGTTCCCACGCGCACCAAGAGCAACACGCTCTGGAACAAGAAAAAGGGCATCCTGCAAATGGGCCCCGCTGCGCAAGAGCGCGGCCTGTTCAACTTGAGTCAGGCGAAGAGTTTCATGCAGACCATGCTGCATTCATCAAGTATCAAGGACTTGATTGCAGCGGAGAAGACGCTCAGTTTGCGTGGAATGTTCTATAAGGGCCTGCACACGGTGGCAGGCACCAAGGAGAAGACGTTCGCCGATCAGGATGAGTCGGACGGCATCTTGGAAGATCTTGAAGTGTCTCTGGCGGCCCTGCGTGAAGAATTGCACATCTTTGCCAAGAAGGCGGGCACGATGGTGGGCAATATCACCATCATCGACTCGGGCGATGAAATCGACTGCCGGCGCATGGGATCAGGCGGCTACGCCATCCCGTCCATCGTGGAACCGGACGTGATCAAGTTCAAGAAGTGTGACGCCAAGTTCGTTCTGCATGTTGAGAAGAACACCGTTTGGAGTCGCTTCAATGAGGATCGCTTCTGGGAGAAGCACAATTGCATCTTGACCGAAGGCGGGGGTCAGCCGCCGCGCGGAGTGCGTCGATTGTTGCGTCGACTGAATGAAGAACTTGGGCTGCCGGTGTACTGCTTGCTCGACTGCGACCCATGGGGGCACTACATCTACAGCGTGATCAAGCAGGGCAGTATCTCGCTGGCATTCGAAAGTGAGCGCTTGGCTATTCCTGACGTCAAGTACTTGGGTATTCGCGCCAGTGATTACCGTACGTGCGGCCTCAGTGATGATGTGCAGATTGCGCTGAATGACACCGACATCAAGCGTGCCAAGGAAATCGCCGCGTACCCGTGGTTTGAAGGGCACAAGGGTTGGCAGCGTGAAATTGCTGGGATGCTCAACAACGGATTCAAGATGGAAGTGGAGTCCTTGATTACCAAGGACATCTCCTACGTCACGGAAACCTATGTGCCGGAGCGGCTCAAGGCGAAGGACTGGTTGGACTGAGCGCGGGCTTCACGCCATCAGCGCGGTGCTGGTGCGTCGGACGCGGTCTCGGCGAGTGGCAGGGTGATGCGAAAGCGTGCGCCATGGCCATCCCTTGCATCAAGCGCTTCGATGCTCCCGCCGTGCGCCTCAATAATGCGCCGCGCGGTAGCAAGGCCGAGTCCATTGCCGCCCGGCTTAGTGGTGTGATACGGCTCAAAGGCGTGCTGGCGCATCTCCGGCGTCAATCCTGGGCCAGTGTCTTCCGCATCAATAGCAGCACAGCGGGGGTTCTCGCTCCGGCTTTCGGGCGGCTCGGCGTACACCGAAAGTTTCAGTGTCCGGGCGCGGTCCTCGGGGAGGTCTTGCATGGCCTGCACTGAGTTCAGGAGCAAATTGAGCAGCGCTTGCTTCAGTAGCGAAGGGTCGGCGTCAACAATCACCGGATGCCGGTCCATATCGACGACGAATCGAACACCCGCTTGTTCCGCTTGCGGCATGAAGAAGTCGCTGATTTCGGTCACCGCATCGCGGAGATCGCAATGCCGCCGATCCAGTTGCATGCGGCCCGCGTAACGCAGGAAGTCAGTGAGAATATCGCGCAGCCGTGCGGCTTCGCGCGCCAGGGTGTCCACGCGACGCGACATGCTGGCGCGATCGGTTTCATCAAGCGGCGACTCCAGGATTTCCTCGCGCAGCAGTTGTGCGTTCAGGACCACGGTGGAGAGTGGATTCTTGATTTCGTGCGCAAGTCCGCGGGTCATCGAAGCAATCTCGGCATTGCGCGCGCTCTCCGCCGCTGTACGTTCGGCGTGCCGCACTTGCGCTCGTTGCACACGCATCATCCGGTAGGGAATCCACCAGGCGAGCGCCACGATGCAGAGTGCGCTACCGAGTGCCAAGGCGATAACGGCCCATCCGGGAAGCGATTCGGCGACGGTGGCTTGTAGGGAAACCGGATGCCACGTCGCTCCGACGGTGGCGATGGTGCCAGTGGCATGCGTATCAACAAGAACGCCCGACACGCGCAGGTGTCGGGCAGGAAATAGTCCCGCGTAAAGCAGGGGTCTAAACAGTTCAATATGCATCAGGCGCGCCGCGTTGAGCGACGGATCATGTGCCGCTGCCAGCGGCTGGGACGCGAGTCAGCGAACGAGCCTTGGTAGCGGCCCATCCCTTAGCACCCTCAGTCGCGGAATAAACGACCATTTCGGCGTCATTCAGAGTGCGGAAGCCGCCCTCCTGATCGATGACGGAGAAGTGAACAAAGATGTCCTGGCCTTGAGGTCCAACAATGAATCCAAATCCCTTGCGGGGATCGAACCATTTCACTTGGCCTTCTACGTTTTCGAGAGTGGTGTTGGACATGGGTTGCTCGCTCTAACTTGGTGACTTTCCTACCGATGAACACGCAGGAAGGTGCGGTTGTGTGATCCGCCGGCCCCAAAGATTCCGAGACCGGGCGAATTATGCTCCGGTTCACGGACTTATGCAAGTCTGAACAATCAATACTTTGGGGTTTCGGACGTGCAATTTTGGTTCGGATAACTCAGCGGATGTAGTGGCTTATGAGTAAAGGGGTTACGACGGAGCACAGGGGTTGGTTCGCAGACGGGCCGGAAAAAATACCGAGGCCATCTGGTGTGGATGGCCTCGGTTTATGAGTACTGGAATTGTCGTCAGGATTTACTGCTGGGCTGGTGCGCCTTCACGGTCGCGGCGTCCGCCGTCGCGGCCGCCGTCACGTCCGCCATCGCGTCCACCACGGTCTCCGCCGCCGCCGCCGCCATCGCGACGACCACGGTCTCCACCACCACCGCCGCCGCCGCCTTCGCCGCCACCACTACCGCCGGCTGGAGCCTCAAGCAGGGCCTTGCGGCTCAGCTTGATGCGTCCGCTGTCGTCGACGTTGATGACCTTAACCTTGACCACATCGCCGATCTTGACGACCTCGGTGACGTTCTTCACGAACCCGTGCGCCAGTTCCGACACGTGGCACATGCCGTCGGTTCCGGGGACGAGTTCGATGAAGCAACCGAAGTCCTTGATCGAGATGACCTTGCCGTCGTAGATCGAGCCAAGCTTGATCTCCGCACCGAGCGCCTCGACTTCGGCACGCGCCTGGGCGGCCTTCTCGCTGTCGGCGCATGCGATGAACACGGTTCCATCCTCTTCGACGTCGATCTGGGCGCCCGTGCGCTCCTGGATGCCACGGATCATCTTGCCGCCTGGTCCGATCAACTTGCCGATCTTCTCGGGGTCGATCTTGACGGTGATGATGCGCGGTGCGAACTTGGAGATGTCGCCGCGTGGTTCAGCGATGACAGCTTCCATCTGCCCGATGATGTCGATGCGTCCCTTGCGGGCGATCTCAAAGATCGTGGTGATTTCTTCGATCGAGAGACCGCGGGCCTTCAGGTCAAGCTGAATGCCGGTGATGCCCTCGCGGGTGCCGCTGACCTTGAAGTCCATCTCGCCGAAGAAGTCTTCTTCGCCGATGATGTCGATCACGTGGCCAACCTTGCCCTCTGATGAGGTGAAGCGACCGACGCTGATGCCGGCGCAGGTGGCCTTGATAGGCACGCCCGCATCCATCAGTGCCAAGCAGCCGCCGCAAACGCTGGCCATGGAGCTTGAGCCGTTCGACTCAGTGATCTCGCTGATCAGGCGCACCGTGTATGGGAACTCCACCGGATCTGGCAGAATCGCGCGAAGGCTGCGCTCTGCGAGTGCTCCGTGACCCTGCTCGCGACGTCCTGGGCCCATGATGCGGCCAGCTTCGCCGGTGCAGAATGGAGGGAAGTTGTAGTGCAGGTAGAACTTCTTGGCGTACTCCGGCATCAGGCCGTCGACGATTTGCTCGTCCTTGATGGTGCCGAGGGTGCAAGTGACGATGCTCTGCGTCTCGCCGCGTTGGAAGAAGGCGCTGCCGTGCGTGCGCGGGAGGACAGAGACCTCCATATCRAGCTTGCGGATCTGATCCTTGGTGCGACCGTCCGGACGGATGCCGTGGTTGGAGACSAGGTCGTGGGTGACCTTCTTCTCCATGATGCGCATGGCTTCCTTGGCTTCCTTGGCGCGCTTGTCAGCGGTCTGCCAAGTGCTGAAGGAGATTTCGCCGGTTGGCATCGCAAAGAATGTGTCGAGCACATACTTCTTGACTTCGTCCACCTTGGCGTTGCGCTCCTTCTTGCCGTTGATCTTGCGCGCTTCCTTCATGGAGTCGTAAGCCTTCTCCTTGACGAGCTTCATGACTTCGTCTGATGGGAGAACGGGCGCGCCCATGGAGTGCGCTGGTGCGTCGCTCTTGGTGCGCAGTTCTTCGATCAGAGCCAGGATTGGCTTGATGCCGTGCTCAAGACCGAAGGCGATTGCCTCCAGCATGGTCTTCTCATCGACTTCGGCAGCGCCGACTTCGATCATGTTGATGCCGTCCTTGTGACCGGAGAGCACCAAGTCGATGTCGCTGTAATCAAGCTGCGCCACGGTTGGGTTGATGATGAAGGTTGAGCCCTGTTCAGTGATGACGCGGCCGACGCGCACGGTGGCGATCGGGCCCTGGAAAGGGGCGTCGGTGAGGCTCAGTGCGGCGCTGGCGCCGGTGCAGGCGAGCACGTCGCTGTCGTTCTGCGTGTCGTGGCTCAGCACGATGCACTGCAGCTGAATTTCGTCGATGAAGCCATCTGGGAAGAGCGGACGGATCGGTCGATCCATCATTCGCATGGTCAGGACTTCCTTCTCGCTTGGGGCGCCTTCGCGCTTCTTGAAGCCGCCTGGGTACTTACCGGCGGCGGAGGTGCGCTCGCGGTAATCGCAGGTGAGTGGGAAGAAATCGATGCCAGCGCGCGGGTTGGCGCGGACGGCGGTGCACAGGACGACGGTGTCGCCGTAACTGGCAACCACTGCTCCGTGGGCGAGCTTGGCAACCTTGCCGGTTTCGAATCGCAGCGTACGGCCGCCGATTTCACGTTCAACGATGACATGCTTCTTGGTACTAGACA
>NSIA01000043.1 GCA_002737585.1 Planctomycetaceae bacterium
ACAGGAGCCACGGCGCAGTAAAGACTTCGTTSTRTGAAGGCTGCGCGATGCCAACTGCCGCAGTGCGGCGGTGCGGCTGCGAGCCTTACTTGCGAAGACCGAGACGCTTGATGAGGGTCTGGTACCGATCGCGGTCAGTGCGCGCGAGGTAGGTGAGCAGACGGTTACGGCGACCAACCATGAACAACAGGCCGCGGCGGCCGTGGTGATCCTTGGGGTTTGCCTTGAAGTGGTCCTGCAGCGTGGTGATGCGCTCGCTGAGGATGGCCACTTGGACTTCCGGAGATCCGGTGTCAGTAGCGTGGGTGCGGTTRACGCTGATGACAGCGGCTTTTTTCGTTGCGGAGATCGACATTGCTTCTGGCTTTCCTTGCTTGAATTGAGCCGCGTAGTGTAGTGAATCCGCCGCTTAACTCAAGCCGGGGGAGTGATGAGCGTTATCAGGACGGACGAAACCCCCGTATCCTTCGTTCCATCATGGCAGACGCCCCTTCCGCCGCCCCAACAGGACTTCACGGGGCGATCGCCCAATTCATCGCCGAAAGCGCCAAGATCGAGCAAGGCGGTGGTCCTTCGGGCATCGAACGGCAGCATCGTCATGGTCGATTGACCGCACGAGAGCGGATCGCGTTGCTTGTGGACGCTGGGACTGCGTTCACGGAGCTGGGATTGTTTGCAGCATGGAACATGTACCGCGAATACGGCGGCGCACCTGCAGCAGGCGTGATCACTGGCATCGGAACGGTGCAGGGCCGTCTGGTGATGATCATTGCCAATGACGCCACGGTGAAAGCGGGGGCGTTCTTTCCGATGACCTGCAAGAAGATCATTCGCGCGCAGGTGATTGCCGAGCGCGCTCGTTTGCCGCTCCTGTATTTGGTTGACAGCGCTGGTGTGTTCTTGCCGTTGCAGGAAGACGTGTTCCCTGACACGGACGATTTCGGTCGAATTTTCCGCAACAACGCTGTATTTAGTGCCATGGGCATTCCGCAGTACGCCGCCATCATGGGCAATTGCGTGGCGGGCGGCGGATACTTGCCGGTGCTGTGCGACACGCTGTTGATGACCGAGGGAAGTGGCCTGTATCTGGCGGGTCCAGCGCTCGTAAAGGCGGCGATCGGTCAAGAGGTTTCCAGCGAGGATTTGGGCGGCGCAGCCATGCATGCGCAGATCTCCGGAACGATTGATTTCCGCGAGAAGGATGATCCGGCGTGCATCACGCGCTTGCGCAGTTTGCTGCAGGCGAGCCGCGCTGCATTGCCAGCGCCGACGCCAGCCGTTCCTTCGGTGCAGCCCTCGCGCGCGCCGACGGAAGTGACTTCGGTGATTCGCGTTGAGCCTGGCCAGCAGTACGACATGACCGAGTTGCTGGGCTGCCTTGTTGATGCAAACAGCATGGATGAGTATCGCGCTGAGTTTGGGCAGTCGCTCGTCTGTGGTTACGCGCGCATTGGCGGATTTGCGCTGGGAATTGTGGCGAACCAGAAGAAGCTGACGCAGAAGAAGATGGCCGGCGGTAAGGCTGGTCCTTCGGTTGCCACCAACATGCCTGCAGTCATTTATGACGACAGCGCTGACAAGGCCGCACGCTTCATCATGGATTGCAATCAGCGCAAGATTCCAATTCTCTTCGTGCATGACACCAACGGATTCATGGTGGGGCGCGATAGCGAACAGGGCGGCATCATTCGCTCGGGCGCCAAGATGGTGAACGCCATGGCGAACTGCGTAGTTCCGAAGTTGGTGTTGATTGTTGGTGGAAGTTACGGCGCTGGCAATTACGCCATGTGTGGACGTGCCTTTGATCCGCTGCTCACGCTGGCGTGGCCCAATGCCAAATGCAGCGTGATGGGTGCGGCTCAGGCAGCGAGCACCTTGTTGCAGATTGACCTGGCGGCGCGCGAACGCAAAGGCGAGAAAATCGATGAGGGCATGCGCGCGCAGTTACTTGAAGCGATCACGCGCAGTTATTCCGAACAGCAGGACATCAAGTACGCGGCGAGCCGTGGTTGGGTCGACCGCATCATTGATCCGCAGCACACCCGTGATGAACTGGTGGCGGCAATGCGAGTGGCATACCAAGCGCCAGTGGAAGCACCGTTTCGTACCGGCGTACTGCAAACCTAAAGCAATCAAGAGGAGCGAGCCATGCGCATCGTGATCGCAACTGGTAACCCGCACAAGGTGGATGAGATCCGTGCGGTGCTCGAGCCGATGGGATTTGCGGTGGTATCGCTGCCGGAACTTGGTCGTCCGGTGCCGGCAGAACCGGATGAACCGGGTTCCACATTTGAAGAAAATGCACGAATAAAGGCTTGTTATTACGCTGCGGCGCTTGGCGAAGCGGTGCTTGCTGATGACAGCGGATTGGAAGTGGACGCGTTGCAGGGAGCGCCGGGCGTCCATAGTGCGTACTGGGCTGGCACCGAAGGTTCGCGCGCGGACCGTGATGCGCGCAACAACGCGAAGTTGGTGGGATTGATGCGCGGTATTCCGCCGGACCAGCGTCGCGCGCGCTTTGTATGCACCATGTGTATTGCCACGCCAGATGGGATAGTGTTGATTGAGACGCGCGGTGAATTTGAGGGTGTGATTGCCGATGAGCCGCGCGGAGCATACGGATTTGGATACGACCCACACCTTTGGATTCCTGAGCGCGCGATGACCAGCGCGGAGTTGTCGCCTCAGGAGAAAAATGCAATGAGTCATCGTGGACGCGCAGTGCGGCGCTTGGCATATCTTTTAACTCACAAACGGATTTCTTGGTGACCACTATGCAGCGCGCCTCCACTATTCCATTGCAGATTCTTCCATTGCCATCGCAGCGATACAGTTGCCATGGTTGCGGAAATTGCTGTCGCGATTTCACAGTGCAGCTGCGTGAGGCGGACTTGGAAAAACTACGTGCCCAAGATTGGGAGCGCACCCTTGGCGATGTCACCGTTGAGTTTCGCGGTCGACGATTTCTTGCCCAGCGCCCGGATGGCGCCTGCGTGTTTCTCTTAGAGGGCGGAAAGTGCCGAATTCATGCTGAATTTGGCTTGGAAGCGAAGCCATTGGCATGCCAGTTGTTTCCATTTAACTTTGCGCCGGACGCTGGCGCTGCGCACGTTGGCATCAGCTTTGCGTGTGCAAGCGTTCTGGCGAATCAGGGTGCGCCGCTGCCGACCCATATGCGAGATGTGCGGCGCATGGCGGATGCGGTTCCGGAGTTAGTACCGGTTCGAACATTTCTTGATGATGCAACTGAGGCAACCCCGGAGGAACTTCAGTGTGTTGCAGATGCGCTGGACGGGTGGATGGCGAACAGCGCGGTGCCGTTGCTCGTTCGCATTGACGGGCTGGCTTGGCTTGGGCAGCAACTCTCCGGTGCGCGATTTAGCAAAGTGCGCGGAGCGCGTTTGCAGGAACTGATGCAGACGCTGATTCAAGCGCTGCCACAGGAACTTCCGCATCATCCGGTGCAGCCTGCAACGCGCGCGCAGCGGGCAACACTTCGGCAGGCGGCGTTCTTCCGACTGGAGGATCCCAAGATTGGAGAGCTTCGTCGGGTTGGCCGAGTGCGCGCGATTGTTGGTCAGTACCTGCGCAGTCGCGCATTTGCGAAGGGTTCCGGAGTGATGCCGGCGATGGGTGATCGTTGGCCTTCGGCGGAGTTTGCTGCCATTGATCAAGTGCATTCGCTTCCGGATTCGCCGGAGTGGAACGCGTGTGAAGAACTGTTGGTGCGATGGATGCGCGCCACCATCTTGGGCGGGCGCGCGTGGGGCAGTGGCTATTACGGGTGGTCAGTTCCTGCAGGAATTCAGGCATTGGCGTTGAATGTTGCGTGCGCGTGTTGGCTAGCGCGCGCGCATGCTGCGGCCGGCCGTCGTGCGAAGCCTGCTCTTGAAGACCTGCGCGCGGCGATCGGTCGGGTCGATCGCGCGTGTGGTCGTGCGCCGTGGCTTGGTAGCCGTGCCGAAGCAATGCGTATGCGGTTTCTGCGCGTTGATGACGGACTGCGCCGGGTGGCTGCAGCGGCGCTACTCAACTTTGATTGACGGCGGGCTCGCGTCGGCGCATGCGATACCACGAAATCACCAGCGGCAACGAGATCAGCCCCAGTGGAATGGTGGTGAACATTTCGCCAAGACTCTCCAGTAGCGCCAGTTGCTTGAATCCGCCGTCGGCGTGTGAAACATCGATGCCACCGCCCGCCATCCAGTTGGCAACCAAGACCGTGGTTGCTTCACGGAATCCGATGCGTCCAAATGGATTGAGCATGACAGCAATCGCCGCTACCCCAAGCACCGTGACGGTTGCAAAGGAAAGCCCAAGCTCAAGAATTTCTGCAGCACACCACATGCGCACAATCCACAGGAGGACTTCGACAACACGCAGAATGGTGCCGGTCCAGTAGGTGCTCGGCGTGGTGAGCATGCGAGTCCACTCACCGAAGCGGCGCGTGATGATCGGTAGGTGCGCAAGCCGCTGCAACGCAAATCCGCCGATGGCAAGCGCAACTAGTACAAGCGCGGCCCAACCAAACCCAGGGACGGGAATGATGGCTGTTGCTGCGATGACTGCACCGAGAGAAACCAACACCACCAACGTCACCGCAATAAACCATGCGGTGGCCTGCATAAATGTCAGGCGGTTGGCAAGCAGCGCGTAGGCGTACCGCACCGGAATTCCCAGGCGCACCGGGAAGAAATTGCTGGTGGCAGTCACGAACGTCAGCCACTGAATCTCCATGAATCCAAGGCGTCGGACCGGAGCCAACACCATCCAAAACAGTGCGCCATCGATGATCAAACTCACCGCGGTGGTCAGCGCAATGCCGATCACCAGCCACGGGCGTTGGTTCCATGCTGCGCGCACGCTTTCAAGAATTCCAGCACGGGTTGGATCGGCAGCTACGTCGATGGCGCCTTTCACTACCCATGCCACCAATGCCAGGCCAACCAGGAATCCCACCGCCTGCATGGCCGCGCGCTTGGGCGCAAGGAACCGTTTCATCATGGCGCGGAAGCCAGTCAGCTCGGTGGGCTGCGCGTTCATTGGTGATTGTTGCCTTTGGCGTTCGGCGCGCGGAAACGGAGGCGTTCGCGCACAATGACCCACAGAGCACGGACGCCGTCCGTCCAGCGGATCTTCTTTCCTTCGGCAAAGGTACGTGGTGAGTATTGCACGGGCACTTCCGCTACGCGGATATGTGCACGCGCCAGTGCGGCGGCAATCTGCGGTTCAATACCAAAGCGCTCTTCAGAGAGCCATGGCAGCACGGTTCGCAACACTGGAATGCGCAGCAGTTTGTAGCAGCATTCCATGTCATGCACGCCCAAGCCGGTGGCTTGGTTACTGATCCAAGTGAGGGTGCGGTTCGCAAGCGCGTGCATGTGGCGGTACCCAGTGCGCTCAGTACCAGTTCCCCAGCGATTTCCAAAGACGGCGCTAGTAGACGGATTGCTAAGCGCCGCCAGCAGCGCGCGGAAATCAGCCGGGTCATATTCAAGGTCTGCATCCTGCACAAGCATGGCATCGCTATCAGTGGCACGGGTGAGCACTGCGCCGAAGCCAGTCATTAGTGCAGCACCTTTGCCGCGGTTATGTGGGTGCACGATGAGTTGCACTGCACTGCCCGCGCGTGCTGCGCATTGCGCCGTTGCCTGTGCGGCGTCTGCGCGGCTGCCATCATCAACCATGATCAGTTGCACGCTCCAACCGTTGGGCATGGGTGCTTCAAGGACGCGGTGCACAATCTCTGCAAGGGTTGATCCCTCGTTAAAGACAGGCATCACCACGTGGAGAATTGGCATCGTCAGAGCAGTCCTGCGCGGCGCGTCAGGATTGCTGCTCCGGTTTACCGAGCGAAGCGCGCATGCTCGTATCAGCCATGATGTTCTGCATCTTGTAGTAGTCCATCAAGCCCAGATTGCCGCTGCGCAGCGCTTCGCTGATGGCCTTGGGGATCTCTGCTTCGGCCAACACCACCAAGGCGCGGTTCTTCTCTGCTTCGGCTTGATGTTCGGCTTCCAGCGCCACTGCCAGCGCGCGACGCTGCTCGGCTTGTGCTTGGAATCGCTTGGTGTCAGCCTCGGCCTGCGCGGTCTGCAGATTGGCGCCGATGTTCTCACCGACATCAATATCAGCAATGTCAATGGAGAGAATTTCGAACGCGGTGCCGGAGTCAAGACCCTTGGCAAGCACGGTCTTGGAAATCTTGTCCGGGTTCTCAAGAACACTCTTGTGGTCTTCGGCGCTACCGATGGTGGAGATGATGCCTTCACCCACTCGAGCGATAATGGTCTCTTCAGTGGCACCACCGACGAGTCGTGCAATGTTTGTTCGCACGGTGACGCGGGCGCGCGCCTTCAGCTGGATGCCGTCCTTCGCTACGGCATCGATGGTCTGACGACCGGACTGCACGCTTGGGCAATCGATCACCTTTGGGTCAACGCTGGTCTTGACAGCGTCAAGAATGTCGCGACCGGCGAGGTCAATGGCAGTGGCGCGGTCCCACGGTAGGTCGATCTTGGCCTTGTCCGCGGCGATCATCGCGCGCACAACGCGCTCAATGTTTCCGCCGGCAAGGAAGTGACTCTCCAATTGATCTGAATCGATATCCAGACCGGCCTTCTTGGCGGAGATGCGGTTGAAGACGATCTCGGTGGGCGAAACCTTGCGCAGGCGCATCATCACCAGTTTCAGCAGACTGACCGGCGCTCCTGAGAGCCACGCCTGCACCGCGAGCTGGATGTATTGGCTGATGACGATCAGCATCACGAAGCCGATCAGCCCGACGATGGCCAACACCACCCAGAAGATGATGTTGAAGTTGGTGCTGGTCGCCGGGGCGACCTGTGCAAGCAAAGTGATTCCATTGCGAAGTGCGGGTTCCGTAATCATGCACGGATGTTAGCCGCGCGCTCGAACCACCACTCGGTCCCCGGTTGATTCGACCACCGTCACAGCGGCCCCAATGTCGATCATGCCCATTTCTGCAGCCGCTTCCATGCGCAGGTCGCCGAAACGAACGAATCCGATGGGGCGAAGTGGCGTGAGTGCCACGCCCTCGGTTCCCACCGCTACTTGGCCGGCAGCGACCTTGGTTGGTTGCACGCCTTCCGAATCAGCGTCAGTATTTCCAAGCACCATCCGGCGCGCGATCGGTGTGCGCGTCCATAATTTAAATCCAAACACCACTGCAAACGGCGCTCCCGCGGAGTAGGCGAGGAGTGCCGCGAAGCCCCACAACATGCCGTGCATGAAAAATGTGATGATTGATGCCACGAGGCAACTTGCAGTAGCGACTGCCAGCACACCACCGGTTGGAACAAAGAGTTCCAACACTCCCAACACCACCGCTACTGCGAGGAGTATGAATCCTGCAGCGATCCATACGGAGGAATCTCCGCTGGCAGTGGTGTCAGCCAACAGAGCAATGGACGCGTCGGAGATCATTCGTTGATTTGTTCCACATCAAGAGCGTACGGGGTGGAGCGCACCACCACGATCCGTGCGCCTGACGGGATGATCGGGCCGATGGCCTGCACATCCATCAGTACGCCATTGAATTCAGCCTTTCCCACGGGGCGCAGTGGCGAAACAGCGACTCCGTGCGCACCGACCGGTACCGCTCCCGATGCCTGCACCGCGGTGGATGGCCCCAGACCACCCGTGGTCGTTGCAAGGATCGCTCCATGCAGCAGGCGTGACTGTGGCAGCACGCGCAATAGCGCCCACGCAGCACCGATCGCCAGAATCCCGCCGCCAGCGACGATACCGATCGCAGTGGCCAGGTCATCGCGACCTTCCGGTGTGGCAAGCGGTGCATCAAGGAAGCCCACCACCAGCCCCACCAATATGCACGCGCCGCCCAGGAACCCCACGATTCCCACCCCGGGAATGAGGAAGATCTCGATCAGTACCAGTGCGATGCCCAAGACCACGATCATCAACGGCCACCAACTGGTAACGCCCGCAAATGCAGGCGCGCCAACCAAGAGCGCCAATGCCAAGGCGGCAGCTGCTCCAAACCAGCCGATCCCGGGAGCGGCAATCTCAATCAAGAATCCGCCCAGCAGCACCACTACCAAGATCAGCCGCACTGGCCAACTGGTGAGGAATCGCACCAGTGCATCGCCGACATTTTCATCCAGTCGTTGCAGCGATGTGGCACCGAAATATGAGGAAAGCTCAGCGTCTGTTCCAATTTCACGGTCAGCAAGCCCAAAGGCGATCGCTTCCGGTGCGTACGTCACCAGTAGTTCTTCTGCACCATCGACCTGCGCCACCACGCGCCACTCCTGGGCCGTTGCCGCCGTGAGCCGCTCGCGCACCGGCGGGCGCGTCTGCTGGTCTTCCACCATGACATCGCGCTCCTCAGCGTTGCGCGGACCGTCATCGTTACGGCGCCGCAGTGATAGATCAACGAACGGAATGGCAGCCACGCCAGCGGCAATGGCATCCCGTTGTGTGCCCGCGCTTCGCATGGTGGGGGGATCGGTCCCGAAGGCCTCGCGATACTCCGGACGCCCAACAAAGATGCGCGCGTTGCCGTTGGCATCCGGATTGACTCGCTCCAAGAGCCACACCTCATCGGGCGCACTGACGAATGCGCGCACCAGATTTTCGTCGTAGCCGCGCCGCCGTGCGCTGTCGACCACTTCAGCCAGCACTGGCGCTTCCATCTTGGCACGTTCGGCGGTTGGTAATGGCTGTAATCCCATGCCGGGAAGTACCGCAATCGGGGCAGCGTCGCCAAACGCGGCGCCCGGCGAAACGATGATGCCGCGGCAAGCAAGCGCGATGATGGCGCCCGCGCTGTACGCCTTGGGATGTACCCACGCCCAGACGGGGAGCGGCGCGCGATCCTTCAGAAATAGGCACAACTCAAGCGTGGCGTACATGTCCCCGCCCGGCGTATCAATCTCAAGCACCGCAGCATTGAATCCACTCGCCGCTGCTTCAGCGATACGCCGCTCGACGCTGCTGCGCGTCATGGCGTCGATCTCCCCGTACACGGTGATCACGGCCAGCCGCGTTGCCTGCCGCCATGCTGGAACGGCAACAGCTTCCATGGGTGCCTGTGCATTCGCAAACGTGGCGAGCAGTGCAGCCAGCATGACGCACGTTGCTGCAATGAATCGGCTGTGAATAGCTTCCCCTGAGTGTTGCATGAGATTGGTACAGGATATCCCGACCAAGTTGCACGAAGCCCGACCAAGTTGTACGAAGCCCGACCAAGTTGCACGAAGCCCGACCAAGTTGCCCTGCGGCCCGCCCAAACAGCACCGCGGCCGGCCTAAAAAGCACCGCGGCCGGCGTTGCGTGCCGGCCGCGGGAAAGGTCGCTTTCAGTTCAACAATTAGTCCCAGGAAACGAAATCTGAGCCGCTGAAGATATCCAACGTGGTGATACCAGTAGAAGTGGTGTTGGACGAGGTCTTCTGGATCCAGAGGACGCTGTCAACGTTCTTCTTACCACCGGTCTGGCAGCCAGTGTCATTCTTAAAGATGTTGTCCTGCGAGAGAGTGCTGATCACCAAGTCTGCTGGTCCACCGGTGCAGGCTGACTGCGCAAGTGGCTTCACATTTTCTGGGTACGAGGTACGCCCGTACTCAACATGGTTGTCGTTGTAACCGATGTTGCCGTCCCACTCCTTGGTACCGCCGTGAATCAGCAGTGTCTTGGAGTTGGTGTAGTCATCGCCAGTCACTGCGCCAGCCTTGGGGCCACGGTTGCCGATGATGGCGAACCGTGAATTGCCGGTGTTCTTCCACTCCGTCTTGCGACGCGTAGTGGGGTCGATCGGCATCGTGGAATACGAGGTATTGCTCTGTATGAGCAGGTCGGCCTTGAAGCCCGTTCCCGCTCCCGGATCCCAGTACACATCGTTGGCTGGCTTGATCATGTTCATGTTGTACGTAGCGCAGGGAATCACCTTGGCGTTGATTTCTGCGGGAGACACCATGATTTGGGCATTGACGTATCCACGGCCGAGCATCGATCCGTGCAGGTTGCCGTGATTGTTTTGAATCTCGTCGATGTCACCACGGCCGGGCACTCCGCCGACGCGGTTGATTTCGCCTGGCAGCGGCAAGATGCCCTGCGAATCATTGGCAGCGGTGAGCCAACCTTGGTGAATCTGCTTGACCTGTGTTTGGTCCTTTACCTGGCGTGCCGTGGCGCGAGCCTTGGCAAGTGCCGGGAGCAGGAGACCCAGGAGCAGTGCGATGATCGCCATCACGACGAGCAGTTCAACGAGGGTGAATCCCTTGTTCTGGTTGCGGTTCTTCATGTGAGTATTTCTCATGTCAGGGTGTGAGTAATTGAATGACGCGAGGAGATGAGTTACTGATTGTCAAGCCTGTCATAGGTGGGGATGGCAATCCATTTGGTGGCGCCGTTGGGGTGGATTCCCAGCATGGTGTCGCCACCGGCCCATGGCTGTGCTGCATTGCTCGTGTTCACGTCAACGCAGCCGTTACCAGTGAACTCGCTCGGTGTGGTTCCGCCGCAAGCAAACAGGTTGTCCTTGGTCAGGTTGCCGCCGTTGTAAGTGCCGCACTCATAGAAGACGCCGTCAGGGCGGAAGGTTTCCACGAACTCCATGTGGGTATCACCAAAGCAGACGTTGCCTTCCCAACTCTTCGTGGGTCCGTGCAGGCGCAGGGTTGGGCTCTGCTCGTATTCGTCACCAGTGACTACGCCGTTCTTGCAGCCGCGGGTGGACATGTGCGGGCGCGACGAATCCAGGTTGTTGCGCCAGTGCTGCTGCTTGCGCAGGCCGCACAGGATCAGGTGAGCAAACGACGTGTGGCACTCGTTGGTGCCGACCGTACCGTCAATCTTCGCCTGCATAGTGGCATCCCAATAGCTGTCGGCTGCGGGGCGGTAGGCGCCGTAGTTGTAGTTGGTGTACGCCTTGACGATCGGGTTGACCTCGGTGGCGCCGTACAGGATGTCGGTGTTGAAGAGCTGCTGCGCAACGCACGCCGAATACAAATTCTGCGTCTTGTTCTGCGCGAAGTCCTCTTCGCCTTCGCCGGGGATCTGCTGACCACCGTAGGCAAGGCGATTAATGAGACCCGGGGTAGGCATCTTGCCGCCCTTGCTCTCGTTGGCACGACTAACCATCGCGGTGTGGACCTGCTTGATCTGATTAGAGTCTTTAACGGTCTTGGCGGTCTGCTGCGCCTTGGCCAAGGCCGGGAGCAAGAGACCAACGAGCAGGGCGATGATGGCCACGACCACCAGCAACTCGACGAGCGTAAATGCGCGCTTCTTCATGTTCAGTGACTCCTAAGAGACGATTCGGAGAGAACAACGACTTCAATACCCAAGTGCTCGCACGCGCGAGCAATGATGCCTACGAGGCATCTGCAGAGGCAGGTTCAGAATGCGCGTTGGAGGGATCACCTGAGCTCAGGCCGCCGGACGTTGAAATCGCGGGTAGGCGATCAGCAACGTGTGGACGATCCGACACGCGATCGCAAGGCGATCGTTTGGCGGGGGGTGGCTCAGGCGTCTGGGGTTGCCGTGTCAGTCCGGCGATGCGGGGCACCTCTCATGCGGCGCAGGTATGGCATCAGTTCATGTTCCGTAAAGTCCCACACGTAAGTGGTGGACCGTTCTGCAAGGCAGAACGCGGGGGATGCCGCAGTCGAGAGGTGAGCGCTTTGGGCTCCAGGCGCGTCAGGATGTCGAGCAGGCGGGGCAATCGCTCCATCTGTCCAACAGGAAGATACGGCGCGGAGGCTCGAAGTGTTGGCATGTCGTTCCTGTGAATCGTCAGAATTTTCAATTCCGTAGTTCCAATAAGCGCCCGCGCTGTGAAGCGGTTCCCTCATTACGATGCCCACATGACCTTCGAACAGCAACTCGCCGCCCTCGGATTGACCCTGCCCGCCGCCCCAAAACCAGTGGCGGCCTACATCCCAGCGGTTCGCACCGGGAATCTGATCTACGTGTCTGGGCAACTTCCAATGAAGGACGGCCAGTTGATGGCCACCGGACCGGTCCCTTCGGTGTGCTCCTTCGAGGCGGCACACGCGGCGGCGCGGCAGTGCGTGCTGAATGGACTCGCCGTCATTGGCGACCAGATCGGCGGCGACTTTTCGCGCGTGGTTCGGATCGTGCGCGTTGGGGCCTTCGTGCAATCGGATAACGGTTGGACCGATCAGCCAAAGGTGGCAAACGGCGGCAGCGAACTCCTGCAGCAACTCTTTGGTGAGGCAGGCCGACATGCGCGCGCTGCCGTCGGCACGAACGCTCTGCCACTCGGGGCGAGCGTGGAGATTGAGATGCTTGTTGAGGTGCGTTAAGCCGCGGTGACTATCACGCGCCGTGGCGCCTGCCGATTACTTGCCGCCGCGCATCATCAGTGCCACCACCAGCAGATTGCCGATCACGCTCACTGCCAGCAGTCCGAGCACAATGATGCCCACTGGTGTTGACCATGGGCTTGGCGCGCGCGGCATGGAAGCGATGACCATTTCGTCGGTTCCGGTGGCTCCCAATGAATCCATGCCAGAGATGGGGCTATCGAGTTTGGGTCGCGCGTGGACCGGTGCATCGCCCGCCGCCACCAGGTCAAGATCCTCAATGAGATCGGCCGCGGAGTGATACCGTTCGCGTTGATCCTTGGCCATCATCATTTCAATGACCATGGAGAGGCCACCAGAAAGATTGGGCGCAATCTGATCGGGCGGAATCAATGGATCCCGCAGGTGTTTCTGCATCACCTCCTTCGGCGCAGTGCCGTCGAAGGGGACGCGACCAGTGACCATGTGGTACAGCGTGGCGCCAAGACCGTAAATATCCGTGGCTGGCGTTACATCGCGCGCGCGGATCTGTTCTGGCGAGATGTAATACGGAGTGCCGAATATTTTGCCCTTTTCCTCAGTGATCGCAGCGGAGTCATCGCCCGCGCGGGCCAAGCCAAGGTCGGCCAGTTTCACCACGCCGGCCTTGTTGATCATGAGATTCTTGGGTTTCACATCGCGGTGAATGAATCCCTTGGCGTGCGCGTGTTTCAGCGCGCTGGCTGCTTGCCGAGTGATGTGAATCGCTTCCATTTCTGGAATGCGTCGCTTGACAGTGATGCGGTCGAACACGGTGTCGCCGTCGATGTACTCCATCACAAAGAAATACTCGCCACCGGGCGCGCGACCAACGTCGTAGGCGGCCACAATGTTGGGGTCGTTGAGTTTGGCCGCCGCTTTGCCTTCTTTGTAGAAGCGGTCGATGTACTGAGCGTCCGATGCAAACTTCTTTGGCAGAAGTTTGATGGCCACCAGTCGATCAAGGCTGAGTTGCTTGGCCAACACCACGGTGCCCATGGCGCCCGCGCCGAGCTTCTTCATGACCTCATATCCCGGGATCGACAGCGCAGCGGTGACGGCGGGGCCAGCCATGCTTGAGCCGGACTTGGACGATGGATCGTTCTCTTCACCGATCCAACCACGGAGTGTTTCGATCTGCTCAGCAGTGAGCACGCCACGGCCAGTAAAGACGCGAACAAACTGCGCGGCACGTTCTTCCTTGGGAATTTGCTTGAGCACCTCAAAGGCGGCAAGCACTTGGTCGCGCGTTGCTAACCCGCGCTCGACCGCGGCACGACCGATGAGTGTCTCGATGGAATGCCGGGCATTTGCACCGGACATGGTGGTGCCGAGGCGGGCGCGCTCCGCAGGATCCGGGGTGCTGGTTGGCTTGGGGCGGGAGTCGGACATCGTCAAACAGTTCGCATGCGGTGCAGTGGGGTTGCTGCCGGGGTGCGAACTATACTTCTATTTCCTTGCACGCCGCGCAGCGTCGAACCATGCACCCACTCGATGACACTGCCCTGGCCGAAGTGACAGCCCGTTCCAACGTTATTTTGGCGAGTGGGTCACCACGTCGCCGCGAACTGCTTGCGGCTGCTGGTGTTGCATTTATGGTGATGATTCCGGCAATTGATGATGCCGATGCCCCTGCCGACGGCCGTGATCCGGAACGATTCGTGATGAGTTTGGCGTGGTTTAAGGCGCGGCAGGTACTTGCAGACGCTGCCGTCCGATTTGGCAGCGACGGTCCGCGTTGGATCCTTGCCGCAGACACGATGTGCGTTGCTAGCGGAGCGGTGATCGGCAAGCCGGCTGATGCGCGGGACGCAGCGCGGATGGTGCGGGGCTTTGTTGGTGCCACGCACGATGTTGTCACTGGAATGTGTGTGCTTGACCGGCGCAGTGGTGGTCGACGGATTTTTGTGGACACGGCGCGCGTGACACTTGGTGACCTTTCTGATGCGGCGATCGCTGACTATGCGGCAAGTGGCGCATGGCGTGGCAAAGCTGGCGGTTACAACTACGCTGAGCGCTTAACAGCTGGTTGGCCACTGCAGTGTGTCGGCGACCCAGAAACAGTCATGGGTCTGCCAACACGGTTGATCCTGCCGGCACTTGGAATGAGAGGCGCATCATGAGTGAATCAACCCAGCCCGGTGACAGTACCGGCGTATCCGTTGCTGCAGCGTCTGGACCGCTGCATCGGGCGCTTGCACCGTTGGCGCACATGGTGGCATTTGCTTACGGAATGGGGGTGAGCGCTCGCAATTCACTCTGGGATACAAACATCCGAACCCCGACATCCGTTGGAATTCCCGTAATAAGTGTTGGAAATGTTTCAGTGGGCGGCACGGGAAAGACGCCGTTTGTTCGCTGGTGTGTTGAGGTGTTGCAGGCGGCCGGGCATCATCCAGTGATTGCGTTGCGCGGCTACGGAGCGCGTGATGGAATTTCCGATGAAGCGGAAGAATTCCGAGCGATGCTTCCTGGAGTGCCAGTGGCGGTTGGTGCGGATCGCGTTGCATCCATAGCGCGTGCGCGTGCCGCAGATCAACGTATTGATTGTGCGGTACTTGATGACGCGTTTCAGCATCGACAGATTGCTCGCGACTTGGACATTGTGCTTGTGGATGCCGGCAGACCCGCCATCAATGGCGCGCTGTTGCCGGCGGGTTGGCTCCGCGAGCCAGCGCGCGCGCTGCGTCGGGCCAGCATGGTGATTGTGACGCGCGCCACGTGTCTCGATCCCGTCCTTGCAGCGCAGATCGAGCGTTTGCACGGCGCGCCGCCTGCGGCGTGGACGCGTCATGCGTGGACGCGTGTGGAGCGCTTTGGCGCTGGCGGTCGGGATATGCCGTTGGCAGCGCTTGATGGCGCGCACTTGGTGGTGGCGACGGCGCTCGCGCGCCCGGAGGCGTTTGTTTCTGATGTGGCAGCACATGGAGGACGCATTGCCGGCGATTTCCGGTTTCGCGACCATCACGCGTTTACGATTCATGAGGTCGAGGCGATCGCGGCGCGGGCTCGTGCCAAGGGCGCAGCGGTCATCTGCTCGGGGAAGGACTGGGCCAAGCTTTCGCGGCTGGTCCACGATTCGGCCGGGGTGGAATGGCTGGTTGTGCGGGCTGGGATGGCGTATTTGGATGGTGAAGCAGGGGTCCGGGCGGCGCTTTCCGGCGTTGTGCCCGGTCAAACCCACCGATAACCATTGCCATTTGGTGGATAGGCGGGGGATAAGGTTGTCATCTGCAATGTTGCACAACCCTTTGATCTGCCCACACTTGCGCCCCATAGCGTCTTGACTCGATGCGTCATCCGGCGCATACTGCGCGCACCCGTTGGGCGACGAAGCCCCGAGACCGCACATCAAGAGGAGCCACCCGATGTCCACTGTCACCAAGAAAGAACTGATTGAACGGCTTGCCGAACAGTCTGGGCTCAAGCGACAAGATGTGCGTCAAGTGGTTCAAGGGTTTCTTGATGAAGTCATCAATGAGCTCGGCAAGGGTAATCGGCTTGAATTCCGCGACTTTGGCATCTTTGATGTGCGCGAGCGCGCCGAGCGCGTAGCGCAGAATCCAAAGACGCTTGAGCGCGTGATGGTGCCTGCGAAGCGCACCGCACGCTTCCGCGTTGGCCGATTGATGAAGCAATGCGTCGACCAAGAGTCGGCCGTTCCAGTGCTCGCTARTAGCGCATCCGGAGCCGAGTAATCCGACGCGCACCGCGCGGTCAAACGCGCACCTGAGGAGCAGCACCAATGGAAGATCAGTCAGGTTTCAACGGTCGCCCTGGCGATCGTTCCTCTCGTCGCCGCGACGCGGTGCGCAGAACGGTTTCCGATCCCACTGAGGTAGCTCGGCTGTTCTCAGCACTGCCGCCGGCGGCGCCGGAGGCGGAGATGAGTTTGTTGGGGGCAATGATCGTCGATCCAAAGATGATTGCTGATGTGATTGGAATTGTCAGCCAGCCCGATGACTTTGCCAAGGCTGGACACGGCACGATCTTCCAACACATGGTGGCGCTGTACGACGCAACAGCGACCATGGAAATCGTTTCGCTGGTGCAACGACTGAAGGATCACGGTGTTCTTGATGATGTTGGTGGTGCGGCCTACCTGATGGACTTGGCCGAAGGCGTTGCTACCGCCGCCAATGCAGCGGAGTACGCGCGCATTGTTCGTGAGAAGGCAACGCTGCGCGAACTGATTCGCGCCGCCGGGGAAATTTTGGTTGATGCGCATCAATCAAGACAAGATCCGGTCATCACGCTTGGTGAAGCAGAGTCACGCATCTTTGCGATCGCGCAGCGCCGTGAAGCGCGTGCAGCTTCTACTTTGCGCGAATTGCTGGACGAAACCATCCGGACGCTTGAGCAGAATGAAGGCAAGCATGTGACGGGTGTACCCACCGGTTTTGATGAACTTGATGAGATGCTCAGTGGCCTGCAGCGCGGCGAGATGATCATCTTGGCGGCGCGCCCATCGATGGGTAAGACTGCGTTTGCTCTCAATATGGCGGAGAACATGGCAGCCGCTTCAAATGGGGTGGCGTTCTTCAGTCTGGAAATGGGTAAGCAGCAGTTGGTGCAGCGCATCTTGTGCGCGAAGGGCGGCGTGGATGGGCAGAAACTCCGCAAAAACATGCTGTCGCGCGAGGAATGGCGGCGCATCATGGGTGCGTGCGACGGCCTGAAGAATTCGCCAATATTCATTGATGACACGCCCGGTTTGACGCTCCTGCAGATGCGCTCCAAGGCGCGGCGCATGAAGGAGAAGCATGGAATCGGCGCAGTGGTGATCGACTACCTGCAGTTGATGAGTTCTGGCACGCGCGTTGAGAGTCGCCAGGTGGAAGTGAGTGAAATATCTCGTGGCGTCAAGGCAATGGCACGCGAACTTGACGTTCCGGTGGTGTGCCTGAGTCAGCTCAATCGCCAAGCGGAAGGCCGCGAGGGTCATCGCCCGCGTATGAGCGATCTGCGTGAATCAGGATCCATTGAGCAGGATGCGGACGTGGTGATGATGTTGCACCGCGAGGCGTACTACCACAAGTCCGATGCCAACTGGGTGGAAGCGAATCCGCTGAAAGCCAATGTTGCGGAGGTGATTGTTGCCAAGCAGCGAAACGGTCCAACTGGAACCGTGGAACTCCTGTGGGACAGCAGCTCCACGGCGTTCCGCAACTTGGTACAGCATGGATCTGCGCGTGGTGTTGAGTACGCGGGCCGTTCGGACGGCGGAGCGGACTACGGAGATCTGCCCGGGTGACCGAGGCCGATGCAAGGGAGCGGCGGGGAGCGCGTTCATCTACGGCAATGCCAGAGGATGGTCCAGTATCAGCAGCGGTTCTTGCCCGTGCTGCGGGTGGCGACGATGCTGCATGGCGCATCTTGGTGGGCGAATACTCGGGCCGTGTGTACGGTTTACTGCGCTCGCAGGGGGCTGACCCAGAACTTGCCGAAGAGATCACCCAGTCCGTGTTTTGCACCATTGCAGCCAAACTGGTTGACTATGTTGAGGGCGGGCGCTTTGAGAGTTGGCTGTTTCGGATCGCCGTGAATCGCCTGCGCGATGATGCCCGACGCAAGCGCCGCCACGCCAAGCCCGCCGGGGCCAACGAGGTGCTTGAGGGGCTTGCGGGCGCGGCTCCGGATCCGAATGCCGGTCGTGCCGCGGCCGAGGAAATCGGGGCGCTCCGAGCCGCGGTGGAGCGGCTTTCCGCCTCCGACCGGGAAGTGATTGACCTGCGCCATGTCGGCGGTATGAGCTTCAAAGAGATGGCTTTACACCTCGGGGAACCGCTCGGAACCTTGCTCGCCCGGCATCACCGGGCGTTGGCAAAATTGCGTGGATTCTTGGAGGGGACGGCGGCTGAGGCGGGTCGAACCCCGGAGGGTCGACCATGAATGGGGTGCAGGCAGTGATTTACCGGATTATCCGACCTGCGGGCCTTTCCGCAGTGCAATGCGCGCCGGGTGGCGGGCGTTTGATAGGAGGAACAAGCAATGAGTGACATGTACAACGATTCCCATGACAGCCATGACCTGCATGAACCGCATGGCCTCCCCGCCGATGCAGCACTGAATGCCATCGCCACGCGTCTTGAGTTGTCCGCCGCTTCCTACGCTGCGGAGCGTCCCGGGCTGGCTGATCGAGTCTTTGCACGCAGCGTCACGGAATTGCAATCGAACCAGTTGCCCGCAACACTGGCATTTGTCGGTGCACGAACGCGTCGTTGGGTGTTGGCTGCTGCAGCGATCGTGATGTTGGCTGGATCAGTGGCGATCTTTGTCTTTGGTGGCACACCTCCGCGCGCGCCCAACATGATGACTGCGCGCGCCGTTGAACTCACGCCGATGAGTGGATCAGAGGCGCTTCTGGTGGCGTTCATTGATAGCGACACAGCGCTTGGCGCCACGGATGGAGGGAGCGCATTCGATGCGAGCGCCATCGGCTTGACGACTGGGCGCTCAGTGGATGATGTCACCGTTGAACTGGATGAGTTGCTCGCCGCTGGAGGCAAGCGATGAGCGGCGGCATGTTGACGCGGAGCAATGCATGTGCATGCCATCCGCGCGGATCACTGATGACTATCGCCGCGTGCTGTGCCGCGTTGGTGTTTGGCATGACGTCGTGGTCGGATGACAGCGTGAGCGTCGCGAAGGATGGCGCAGTGCAGAAGCAGCCGAGCGAGCCACGACGTGGCGACGCCATGCGCTGGCGCCCCGATGGCCCGATGCCTCCGGAAATGATTGAGCGCGTCATCGCCGTGGCGCGCGATGTTTCGCCGGAGCTTGCCACGCAGTTAGCCGAGCAATGCACCAAGTCGCCCGATGAAATGTCGCAAGCGATGCGGCAGAGTGCCCGTCGGCTGGTGGCGTTGGCAGTGCTCAAAGAACGTAACCCAGACCTCTATGCCATCCGCGTGGAAGATGTGCGTTTGCAACTGGAGTTACGAACGCTTGGTGACGCATACCGCACCGCTCAAACGGCAGGTGACACCACCAAGTCAGCGGCGCTCGGCGTGCAGATTGCCGCAAAGGTTCGTGCGCAGGTGGATATCGATCTCAAAGCGCGTGCCCAAGAGTTGTTGGCCCTTGATGAGCAGATGAAGGCCATGCGTGACGATTTGGTGAAAGAGCAGCGCAACACCGACGCCCGGGTTGCCGAGCGCACCGAAGCGGTGAAGAATGGTCAGCCGATTCAAGAACGCGGGATGTTTGGGGAGGGCGGGCTCGGTGGTGGTAGTGAGCGCCGTGGCAAGCCGCGTCCGGAGCAACCCGCCGCCACGAAGCCCTGAAATTCGTAGACTGCAAGGGTGGAACTTTCACAGCGTCGTTGGGCTCGCGTTGGCTGGTGGACCCTCGCGTTCGTGGTGGGGCTGTGTGTGTTGGCGACACCATGGAGTTTTGGTTCCGTGCGTGTTGGGAAGATCGACGCTCCGCGTTACGCGGCCTCCAACCTTGARTTGAATTTGTTGCCGCCGTACTGGCATTCATTGCCGGCCGATGATGCGGCTCGTATTGAGCGCGTGGCGGCCAGCACGGCGTATGTGCCGGGGCGAGTCCTTGGTACCGATGCACTTGGTCGCGACGTGCTAGCGCGCGTCTTGGCTGGTGGAATCTTTAGTATGGCGATCGGTCTGTCCGCGGCGGCAGTGGCGGTTGTCATCGGCACGCTGTGGGGTTCGCTGGCAGGATTTGCGGGCGGACGATCCGACGCCATCCTGATGCGGACGGTGGATGTTCTGTACGGGCTGCCTTCGATCTTGCTGGTGGTACTTCTGGCAGTTGCCGTCGATGGGATGGTCGGTCGTGTTGGCAGCACACTGTCGCCCGGGGCTTCACAATTAGTGGGCTTGGCAGTGCTGTTGGTGGCGATCGGTGGAACCAGTTGGCTGACCATGTCGCGCGTGATTCGCGGGCAAGTGTTGAGCCTGCGCGCGCAGCCATTCATGGAGTCGTGCCGCGCGGTAGGAGTGCCGCCGCTCAGACAATTCCGCGTGCATATCTTGCCAAATTTAGTCGGTTCAATGGTGGTGTATGCCACGTTGACCGTGCCCTCGGCGATCCTGAGCGAGAGCTTCTTGAGTTTCCTTGGTATCGGCGTGCGCGAGCCGGTGCCGAGTTGGGGCAACCTGGCAAGCGCTGGACTTTCGGAGGTCAATCTTGTCACCAGCCGTTGGTGGCTGCTCGCGGCGCCGTGTGCGCTGATTGCACTGACATTGGTAGCGCTGAATTTCATCGGCGATTCGCTGCGGGTCCGCTTTGACCCAACCGCCACGCGTTCGCGTTGGTGAGTACGCGTCAATAATGTGTGATTACGGGTGCATTGTTGTGCGCGGTTGTGCATGAACGCACGGTCGAACCTGCAGCAGTTCCGCTACGCTGCGCGGTCTCAGAGGTAATCCATGCAGAATCGATTCGGAATCAAAGACTTCGTGTTTCTGGTTGTGCTCCTTGCAACGCTCGGAAGCGTCTGGCTTTCAATGGTGCAGAAGACGCGGATAGAACTCGCCCAACAGGGCATGTCCGCCAAACTTGCGGATATTGAGCAACAGGTGGCGCAGGTCAACCGCAAGTTGGAGTCCGGCGCTGGCGTAACGCGCGGCGCGACGGCTGCATCGGCGGCCGTTACCACTGACCAGACTTGGGCGCGTCCGGGTGTTAAGGTCGAGCACTGGGCCGTACCGCATTGCGCTATTGATCCGACCACCATTCCTGGTTTCGGCACGGGCGGCGAGTTCACCGAGTTGTTTGAGGCGCAGCCGGCCAAGTTGACGCCGTACATCTCCAGCGACGTCTATTCGACGCGCGTCCTCGACCGCGTGTGTGAGAGCCTCAGTAGTTTCGACCCGAAGACGCTGCGATTGGTTGGCGCGCTTGCCGATGGTTGGCAGATTGATCCTGATGGTCTGTGGATTCGTGMGCACATCAATCCGCGCGCGCGCTTTAGTGACGGCACACCGGTGACCTCGGAGGACATTCGCTGGACCTACATGGACTTCATCAATAATCCGCTCATTGAGGCGGAGCGGACTCGTAGCACGCAGGACAATCTCAAGGAGGTGAAGGTGGTGGACGGTCTCACCGTCGACTTCATCTTTAAGGAGGCGTTCTTCACAAACATTCTGATTGCGCTTGGCGATCCGATTTTGCCCAAGCATTACTACGCAAAGTTTGAGCCGTCGCAGATCAATCAGGGCACGGGCATGACCATGGGTTCCGGCCCGTTCCGCCTGTCAAAGTTGCCATCGGGTCCGGAAGAACTTTCGAATCAGTGGACGCCCGGCGAAGAAGTGGTGTTGGTACGCAACGAGCAGTATTGGGCGGAGAAGCCTGCGCTGGAGCGCCTGCGTTTCAAGAGCATCAAGGATGACCTTGGTCGACTGGTTGCATACCGCAACGGCGAGGGCTCGATGATGTTGCCGACATCGCCGCAGTACAACAAGGTTCTCAAGGAGGAACCGGAGTTTGAGAAATCAAACTATGCGCTCAAGTGGACCAACATGCGCTGCGGTTACAGCTTCATTGCGTGGCAGTGCGGGCCGCGCTCTGGCAAGAATTTGACGCCATTTGCTGACAAGCGCGTACGCCAAGCGATGACCATGTTGCTTGACCGCGAGCGCATGATTCGTGATATCTGGGACGGGATTGGGATTGTTTCCAAGGGTCCCAACAATCCGGAGAGCCCCGCGAGTGACCCGGCGGTGAAGCCGCTGCCGTTCGACCAAGACAAGGCGAAGCAACTGCTTACCGAGGCTGGCTGGAAGGATCGCGACGGCGACGGCATCTTGGAGAACGAGAAGGGTGACAAGTTCACCTTTGAATACACGTATGCGACCGGCGGTGAAATTTCCGAGCGCCTCGCGCGGTTCGTGAAGGACAGCTACGGTAAGGCCGGGATCATCGTGACGACGCGGCCGGTGGACTGGAGCCGTTACCAAGAGCTACTCAAGCTGCGTGACTTTGATGCGATCACCATGGGTTGGGGTGCCAACGCGCCCGAAAGCGACCCGCGGCAGATCTTCCACTCCGAGAGCATCAAGGAGGGCGGCGACAACTTCACGCAATGGGTCAACAAGGACTGCGACGCGCTCATTGAGAAGGGTCGTCGCACCATGGACGAGGCGACGCGCATGGAAGTGTGGCGCCAGTTTGAGGCGTGCGTCGCTGAGGACCAGCCGTACACCTTTGTCCGCGTTGCACCGTGGTTGCGCTTTGTAAAGCGAGACTTTGGCAATGTGAATACCTATAAGACCGGTTTGGAGCCGCAGGAATTCTTCCGCGTCTCTGGGAACGCTCAACCAACTCCTTCTGCCAACTGACGCGCTCCTGCGCTACCGATGCTTTCCTACCTCTTACGACGCCTCGCATTCATGGTTCCGACCCTCCTCGGAATCACGCTGATGGTGTTCATGCTGTTGGCGCTCGCACCGGGCGGTATCGGCGCGGGGTTGGCAGTGCAGGGTGGACAGATGTCAGACACCAGTCGTGTGGCGCAGATGCAGGCGTATCTGGAAGATCGTTACGGGCTGAACGATCCGGTGATCGTGCAGTACGTGCGTTGGCTTGGACGCCTTTCGCCAGTGAAGTTTGGTACCCGCGATCTGCGCGACGGCAATGGCGAGCGCGTGCCGGCGCCACGTGCGATTGATGAGCCACCGCTTGCGACGGCGTTTCCAGTGCCGGTGGTAACGGTGCCGCCCGTGGTCATTGCCACCGGCGAAGGCGCGATCCCGCAATTCAAGAAGATGCAGCGTGAAGCAGAGGGAACGCGTCGCGATTACGTGGGCAAGGTCCGTCTCTTCAAGGACGCTATTGCGGACTATGCGCGCGCCGCAGGTAGCCCACTGAAAGAACGACTGAACGGCAAGGGCGGTGCAGATCCGCGCGATTTCAGCGATGTTGCGTTTGATCATTCGAACGCGGCGTGGCCGAAGTTAGAGAAGGCGGCCGCGGACATGCACACTTCTCATACCGCCGCGGTGGTGGCGCAGACGCAGGCGATGCAAGCGTTCCATGCACACCCGTACCCAACCAGCGGCATCCCGCTGATTCCGGATGTGGTGAGCCTGGACACGCCTGATCTCGGCGTGGCATTCTCAAAGAACCGCCCGGTGTGGGACCTGATTGCGGCGGCGCTTCCCGTCACGCTCCTCATCAACCTGATTGCATTTCCCATTTCGTATCTGATCGCGGTGCCGACCGGCGTGCTTGCAAGTGTTCGGCGCGGCGGCTGGTTCGATATGTTCTCCGGTTTCCTGTACTTGTCGCTCTATTCCATACCGACGGTGCTGGCTGGAGTCTTTGCCATTGGCTTTGTGGCAAACAAGCAGTATTTAGGCTGGTTTCCAGTGAGCGGACTGCACGCGAGTGGATCCGAGGCGTTCACATTCATGCCGTTCACGGATGCTTCTGGAGTGTGGCAACGTGGCTACCTGTTCGACACGCTCTGGCATATCGGCTTGCCGGTTCTTTGCTTGGTGTACGGCAGCTTTGCTGTGCTCTCCAAGCAGACGCGCGCCTCCATGCTTGACAACTTTAGTGCGGACTACGTTCGCACTGCGAAGGCAAAGGGAGTGCCGCGTAAGGATGTGGTGTTGCGTCATGTGTTCCGCAACAGCTTGCTTCCGCTGATCACCATGTTCGTTGGGATCTTCCCGGCGATGCTGGCTGGCAGCGTGGTGATTGAGCGCATCTTTAGCGTGCCTGGCATGGGCAGTCTGGTGATTGAGGCGATTGATCTGCGCGACCGCGAGTTAATTTTGGCGGACACATTCCTGATTGCCTGCGTGAACATGCTGGCGCTTCTCTTGGCGGATCTCCTTTATGCAGCGGCCGACCCGCGGGTGAGTTATGACTGAGAGTAAGGACACCACTGCCATCCCTGTGGCTATTTCCGGTATCGATGTGATGCGCGGCGTGGGAGCGGTGCGCGCCAAGGGCTTCTGGGCCGATGCATGGGGGCGCGTCCTGAAGCGTCCCGGTGCGATCTTTGGCATGTGTTGGATCGGAGTGATTGCGTTCTTTGCAGTATTCGGTCCGATCGTGGCGAATGCGCACCCACTGACCCTGGTGCGTGTGGGTGCTGGCGGTACGGCAATGCGTGAGTGGCCACTCTTCGCCAACCTCACACCGACGGACTGGGCGCTTCTGATTGGTTGCATTGTTGGGCTGCCCTGGATCTTCATTGGGCCACGCAGCCTGACACGCGCGCAACGGCTTGGGATCTTTGTAGTGGCGGCACTGCAAGTGGGATTCACCATTGTGATTGCTGGAGCGATCGTCGGTTGGGCGCAAGATCCAAGTCGCGCCGAGTGGGTCAAGGCGTTTGCGCGCAGCGGCGCCGGACCATGGACGATCATCGGCGTGATTTCACTGCTGTTTGCGATGGCTGCCGCGTGGATACCGACGGTTGATTCGCGCCGAGTGCGTGTGGGTGCGGCGGTGCTGGCACTGCTGGTCGGCTGGGGACTTTCCGGGGCGAGTGGTGGAGCCACGCTCATCAACTTTGAGCGTTACCTGGAGGACGAACAGTCCGGCGCGATCCGTGAGGTCACCTGGACGCTGATTCCGTGGTCGCCGCAATACTCCCGCAGTGACATGGTTGCCATCGCGCCGGGCGAGCGCGTCGCTGATGTGGA
>NSIA01000193.1 GCA_002737585.1 Planctomycetaceae bacterium
ATCAGCGAGAAGGCCACCAGTATCAATACGATTGTTGACACCATTACCAAGGTGGCCGATCAGACCAACTTGCTAAGCGTCAATGCCGCCATTGAGGCGGAAAAGGCTGGCGAGAGTGGGCGTGGATTCTTGGTGGTCGCGCGCGAAATTCGCCGACTGGCCGATCAGACCGCCTCCGCTACGTTGGACATTGAGAACATGGTTCGACAGATGCAAGCCGCGGTATCCGGTGGTGTCATGGAGATGGACCGATTCAGTGAGCAAGTGCGCCGCGGCGTCACCAACGTCGGTGATGTTGGACAGCGACTCACCCAGGTGATCGATCAGGTGGGAAGCGTGGAGAGCCGGTTTGCCGAAGTCACCGAGGGCATGCATAGCCAGGTGCAGGGCGCAGATCAGATCCGCCAAGCGATGGACGCACTGGCACAGAATGCCACGCGAGCAAAGGAGGCCACCAGCGAATTCTCGCAGGCGGCCTCCATTCTCCGTGAGTCGATTATGTCGCTCAGAAGTATTGTTGGTGGCGAAGTCGGGGTGTAAGCGTCATCATGGACATGGGCCCCATGCGCCAAGGATCACCGCCATGTCGGCGCCATCAGTAGTCCCATCGCCGTTGTAGTCGAACTCGGAGTCTTGACCCCAACTCCCAAGGAGCGATCCAAGATCCGCTCCATCCACCACGCGATTACCGTCGGTATCACCGATGCATTCCGGCGGCGCTCCAGGTGCGCTTCCCATTGCAATGATGCTGGTGGGTAGCAGACCTGGAATGGGGTACGTTGCGGTGCAGCCAACATCCACTGATTCACCGGGCAGGATCACTTCGTTGTAGGGAGCGTTGGTCACTACGTAGTGATTGCCAATATGACTTTGTAGTACTCCGCTCCACACACTGTCGACCGATGCAGTCCAATCAAACTCTAACTTCCAGCCGCGGATGGTGTAGTTGGAACCGTTGGTGATACGGAAGCCGCCCTGCCCTCCACCAATCCACTGATTGGTGAACGCAAAGGTCACTGCTGCCGGAATGATCGGTGGTGCGCCGGGATTACCGTAATCAACGCCGCCGAAATCAAGATCACTGGTTGAGAAGAACACCTCATTATTGGGATCAATGCGCTGCCAGGTGACATACAGAACATGGCGGCCGACACGCTCAGGAATCTGCAGAGTCATGTAGTAACTCATCCCAGCGCCCGATGTTCCACAATGACAATCCGTGCTGTTTTTCCCACACGAACCTGCCAGCGTTGCGGTCTCGCCGCCAGCTACCGGCACCAGATCTGCCCAACGGAGTGGCTGACGTGGGTCATATCCATCGCGGGTGATGTACGCCTTGAAGAAACTTGGGTCATGCGGAGTAGTGGTGAAGAATCGGCACACGCGCGGGCCGGCTACGGTGGGAGTAGCGAACCAATCCGTGCGCGCCAAGTTGAGGCCTGCATACTTATCTCGCCCTGCTCCGGGAAGTTGCCCATCCGGAATGGTGGCTGGATAGTCATAGCCAGGAATGTTGCGGGTGACCTCATTCCAGTCATAGAACGCCTGCGTACCGGCAACCGCAATGGCGGCGCTTGCGGCAGCGGTCTGCGGCGTCTCCGGATTATCGAGGAAGATCTTGTAGGAGCGACTGATTGGATCGGCCATGGAGCCATGACCAAACGCGGTGAGTGATGTTGAGACGGTCACGAGCAGAGTTGATAGGCAGGTAATTAACTTTTTCATCTTGGTACCTTTCTCTTGAGATCTAAGAAATACGGTCGCGGGGTGAGGTGAGTTCGTCATTCACGGTGTTGTGCAGTCAGCGCAAACTCATGGCAACTTCATGCCTTGGAAGATGGTGTCGAGGAGTGACGCTCCGGGAAGCGCGGTGTCTTCGCTGAGCTCCCAGAACATCACGCCTCCCAGGGCTTTCTGGTTCGCAAAATTCATCTTGACTTGCGTCGATTCCGGGTCGTCATAACTGATGAATCGCTGCGCAGAGGGTGAGTAGAGGTACGGAACCTGCGCCTCGGCGTTCCAGTAGCGCGTGTAACCAGCGGCACCCACGAACGAACCGTTGGAGAAGCTCAAGATGCCGCTACTGATCAGCGAGTTGTACGGAAACTCCGTTTCGCCGAGTCCGGGCGAAACCGCCTCGGTTCCAGGCTGACCGAGGCCATTGCCGTTTGGCCCAGGCTGCACGGAGTTCCAGCCACGACCGTAGAAGGGCATGCCCAACACCAACTTAGAAGGCGCAACGCCGGGGTTGCCGTTACTTCCGTTGAGGTAGATGTCCATGGTGCCAGTCACTGACCACTTCGCTGCCGATGGATTTGGATCAATGTTCACCATCGGTGAGTTGAGCCCGGTGTACGAGTCCCATCCACCGTGGTAGTCGTAGGCCATGACGTTGATCCAGTCGCAAATCGCAGCAATTGCTGGAGGATTGATGTCGGCAATCTTGGTGTCACCGGCAGGGGCTGCAATGGTGAGGTAATAGGTGCGACCGTCGATAGCGGACTGGCGATTTAGTTCATCGCGCAGGGCCTGCAGTAGGAGCAAGTAGTTGCTGCCATCAGTGGCGGGATCGCCGATGCCGGCTTGCGACAACCCACCACCGCCTGGATACTCCCAGTCGATATCAATGCCGTCGAAGCCGTACTTGGCAACCACATAGACGGCGGACTTTGCAAAGTCCGCGCGCTTCTGTGCACTGCGCGCGATTGAGAAGAACGGCGATGAAAGCGTCCATCCACCGATCGAAGCCATGGTGCGCAGCTTGCTGTGCGTTTGCTTGAGGTCACGCAGCTGTGCAAAGTTGCTGCCTTCGCGGAATGCTGGCGACATGGTGAGTGCCTCAGAGGCGGTGTTTGCTTTCACATCGGCCCACTCATCAAAGAGACCAACGCCAGCACTCAGCGTGGTGCCGGCTGGTTGCTGCAGATAGTTGGCATAATCGCTGTACCGCCATCCGCGGTACGAAGAGACAATGACATTCCATGCACTTGGCATGGTGCGGTCGAGCGGAATGAGGAACGCATAGTTAATGACATTGATCCGATCCGCGCGCACCGAAGTCACTGGAAAATTCTTCTGATAAATGCCCCAATTTGGGTAGTAACCGACAATCTTTCGTTGCTCAACGGTTGGCATCTTGTCATAGCCCGTGCTGTCCGTTGGGCATGCGCCCCATGCAGAAAGCATGGCTGCAAGGTCAGCTCCATCAACATTGCCGTCGCCCGTGATGTCACGCACTGATCCGGGGCCCCAGGCGCTCAAGAGCAATCCCAGATCGCTGCCATTGACATTGCCATCGCGGTCTGCATCTGCAATGCACGTGCCAGTGGCCCCGCCACCGGTGCCGCCGCCGGTGCCACCGCCAGTGCCACCACCAGTACCGCCGCCGGTTTCACCGCCGCCACCGGTTCCGCCGCCGCCGCTCGCCGTGGTTGTGAATGTCATACCCGTCGGCAGCACGCCGGGGGGGCTCTGATTGAATACGCAGCCCACCTCAATGGATGCGCCTGCAGCAACCGTTCCGTTCCACGCGGCGTTGACTACCGTGTAGTGATTGCCCACCTTGCTCTGAATCACTCCGTTCCACAAGCTGGTGATGTCCGCGTTCCAATCGAACTCCAGAACCCAGTTCTGCATGGCCTGACCAGAGTCATTGGTGGCAATAAAGTTGCCTTGTCCACCGGTGGTCCATTGGCCTGTGAACGTGAAGGTGGCGCCCGCAAAGCAAGGCGCGGAAATAGCGACAGCGCAGGCAATCATGCCAAAGATGTTCTTCATGACGAAGGATTCCTTTATGTACAAGAGGCGTAGAATTACTGCGCGCATCAGCGTGCGCGAAGTCTTGACTGGTCCAAACCAACGATGGGGCGTGCCTTGACCAAGTTCGGGCGTAACGCCCGCTCGACCGTCTTCCACACCACCTACCCTACGCACCCAGTTTGGAAAGGGTCAGCGAAGAAATTGAATTTTTAAATGTTTCTCCCCAGGCAGTTATGCCGGAACTAACTCATCGGAGGGCGATACAGCGGGGGGTGCTGTTGGCGATGTGGCGGGAGTTACAGGTCCGGGCGCCGTTTCGGAACCAGCCGGCTTGACGTTCTTGGAACCCTTGGTGCCCTTCGTGTCCTTTGCGCTGGTGCCTTTTGCGCTCGTGTCCTTCGATGCTCCAGGATCAAGGGCATCGTTCAGCAATGCCGCCAGGCGAACGCCGCCAACTTCAAGGCACGTATTCAGCGTGGGTAGCCACTGCTTGTAATAGACATCATCAATACCGGCCTTCCCGGTTGGCGCGGTGCTGTACAGCTGCCGCGTGATGCCGAACGATTCGTTGGCCCACACCGCTGGGTCAGCGGACGTAGTCCACTTCTTACGCTCAGGCACAGTGATCGACTCGCGTAGATCGGCGGACATGACCGCCCAACCGCCCTTGGTGTCTTTCAGGCGGCGCTGAATCAATTCCGAATCCCACACCTTGTGCATATTGGATTTATGACCGAATGCCTGAATGGTCAACTTGTTGCCGCCCAGATCTTCCTTGTAGGAAACATGAAACGGCTGATGAATGTCACCAACAAAGTGAAACAGCAAGCGCACGGCAAGAAGTCGCTGCTCTTTAGTGCTCGCGGGATTCTTCAGAATATCGCGGTACTTGTTGATGGACGAAACAATTTGCAAGCCATCCGCACCATCACGATTCATGTCAAGGCTCTTTGCTCCGCGGGGCACATTGATGTAGTGGAGCGGCTTGAGCCAGTCATACTCAGCGTTGCTGCGCATCTTGTCGGCCCAGACGGCTGCATCGGCCACGGTTTCATCGCCAAGAATCTCGCGTAGTTTCTTGGCGGCCTCTTCACTGAGACCAGCCGTGGCAATGGTGGCGACGATTTTGTGACCATCGTCGCCCCAGCCGAAGCAGGGCGAAATAGCAGTCAGGCTGAAGAACATCGCGACGGTGAAACGCTTCATCGCTGAAGGGTACGTCAGACCAACACTCGCATGCGAATTCAGACGCCTGGACTTGGAGGTGGAGAGGTGCCGCAGGAGGTGCAGGCGGAGGTGGCGGCGACGGTGACTGTCGCGACTATGGTGACTGTGGAGGTGGTGGCGGCGGTGAATGTCGCGACTACGGTGACTGAGGCGGCGGCGGCGGCGGCGGTGGCGGTGGCGATCCGTCGGTCTCTCGGCGCCGTTTCCCATCGCCGCGTGGCGGCGGCTCATCACCAGCGGCGCGCTCGCGTGCATAGCGCAGCTCTACTTCGGCGATGGAAATGGTGGTGTCCTTGATCGCTGCAAGCAGCTCGGTAAAGCCTGCGCGCCCGGCGGTGAGCTTGGGCTCCGCGGACAGCGCGTACACGGTCACCATGTAGGACTTCTCGCCCGGACCCTTTGAGCACGGCGGCGCATATTCCGCGCGACGATTGACGGTGTTGATTCCCCACGTGCCAAGATCATGCTGACTCTCAGCAAGCGCCTTCGTTGCAGGACTCAGCCCCCACAGAACGATGTACGCGTGTTCGTCAACCCCTTCCTTGCCGCCAGGCGGAACGTGATGCATGGCAATCGCCACGCTCTTGGTAGCTGCGGGCAGGCCAGTCCATTCGATCGGCGGCGAAATGCTGTCTCCATCGCACGTGTACTTCTTGCCCAACATTCCATCGGCACCGACGCCCGATGAATGCACTTCGAATCCATCCTTCGAAGGAGCCGCGGTACGACGCACTTCATTTGGTGGAGGGCCACCGCGACCTTGACCGCCGCCACCTTGCCCGCCGCGGCGATCACCGCCGCCTTGACCGCCACCGCCTGGGCCACCACCACCTTGCCCGCCACCTTGCCCTCTACCAGCACGCGCTTGTCGCGCGTATGACTCTTCCTTCGTCTTGCCATCGGGATCAACAAACGTCAACTTCACATTGCCCGATTCATCAATCGAATAGTCGATTCGTGATGTTCGCCCCGACACTTGATACGAAAGCGACCACGCCTTCGGACCGGTCTGCTTGAAGCCCGTGATGCTCGCACCACGTAACGGCTGCAGCGATGGACGAAACGGCGCCGCGTGCGCTTGCGGCGAGATCTCGTCACCATCGACCGTGACGTTGCCGCGCATGCCCCCGTTGATGTACGGATACGTCTTACTCGCGTGGTAGTGATACGACTTGGTTCCGCCGCCAATTCCTTGGCCTGCCGCAACAGTGCATTCGTGACCATTGAGTTCATCGAGCGCACCAGTAGCCCCAAGCGGGCAAGCACCAACGGCACCGGGCTTCGCCTTTGGGTTGTATAGACCGTAGATGGCAAATCCATCAAGCGCGAATGCGATGGGGTTACTTGGGCCAACCAACGTCTGCAACGCCAGTGGAGCCGCGTGATAGTGATAGTCATCCGCACGCCCGCAATGGCCGCCAAACTCGTCAAGCTCACCAATCGCGAAGGAATCTTCGCCACGATTATTCAGTGCGTTAAAGATCGGTATGCCGTTGGCCGCAAGCGCAATGGCGCCGCGGCGAAGTGAAGTCTTTCCAGAGATTGGACGCTCTGCAAAGGTTGGCTTCAATGGAATCTGCCACGCGTTGTCCCCGGTGTATGCCTGCGGCATGGGCACCTGCTGTTGCCACGCGCGGATACCCACCATCATGGTGAACTCCAGCGGCGCGTGCGGCATACCGTCCGATTCAACGTACAGCCATTGTGAATCCGTACGCGTCCGCACCGCGGGCGCAAATGGGACGAACGGCGCAACCTGCCACGGGGCCGATGCAGCGGGCGGCACGGCGGTCGACGCGGCAGCTGTACCTACTGCCGGCGCTGACTGGCTTTGACTCCGCATAGACGCTCGCGCTGATGTGTCTAGCGGTAGCGGCCGTTCCAAGAGCGCCGGCGGAGCATCTGGCTCGGGCGGGTGCGCGAGCGCGAGCGATGCGCACACAAGTACCGGTCCCAGCAGTACCGCAACAGGCCATCGATCTGCGTTCATCATGTGACTTTCCGAAATATGTTGAGGTACAAGCAAACTGAAATGTGCGCCGCCATGACCAGAATGAACTATTGCCGCACAACGCCGGAGCGGGACACCCATTTCAAGAAACCGACTTCTGGTCGATGATTACAGAGGTTTCTCAAGCACCTCAAACACCAAGTCCGCCCGCCGCGGGTTTCCAGCCCGCGGGTCGTGGTACGGGAACGGCTCCCGCTTGCCCGTCACTACATAACCACGCCGCGCGTACCACGCGATCAGCGTTTCGCGCTGGGCGATGACCGTCATGCGCGCGCGGGTGAGGCGAAGTTCTTCGCGGATGACCCGCTCCGCCTCGGCCAAGAGTTGGCGTCCGATGCCACTCGCCTGCAACGTTGGACGCACTGCAAACATACCGATGTAACCCGCATCACCGGCATCGTCAATACGAACGCACGCCACCACGCTGCCATCTTGTTCCGCAATGCGCACACGCGAGCGCGGCCCGCGCACGACCTTCGAAACTTCGCCTTCGTCGGTGCGCTGGCCATCAAGTAAATCGGCTTCTGTAGTCCAGCCCGCACGACTGACCTCACCGCGGTACGCGCTTTCTATGAGCGCAACCAGTGCAGTGACATCATCATTGGTCGCTGTGCGAAATGTGATCTCTGCGTTCATGTACGAAAGTATAGGAATCACTTCACTACTTCACCGCTCATCTTGGTATCCGGCACGTCCGCCGCCATCACTGACTCGGAGCGCCCCTGCACCAAGTCGTCAATCATCAGTACAAAGCCGGATTGCATGGCTGTTTTCATTGATACACGCGTGGCAATCACTACTTCCGCTGCCGCGGTGCAACTGGCGGTTGACTGCCAGACCAGATCACCAGTGGACGTGTCCCACAGTTGCAGTGATATGTCCACCGTTGTCCAAAATGTTCGGCCGAGCGTCAGACCAAGAAAGTCGAGTCGCGGACCAAAGTTGCTCACGGAACCTGCCAAGGTTGGCACCAGAATGTGTCGTACCCCAATGGCCTTGCCAATTTTTGACAAGCGGTCGAAGTCCATCACTCCACCATCGCGATATGAAACTGCCAGTAAATGCCAGTCGTTGGCGAGGCCCGCTTTATTGATCCGCGAAGCAGTCACTCCGGCATCAAGCACAGTCTCGCCGTGTTTGCTTGACAACAGCGCTGCATGAAGCGCCATGCCCGTCAACGCCGAATAGCCCGGCGCCGATGGCGCCTCCGCAGGAAGAACTGCGCATGTAGGCGGTACCGAAAGCAGCAGACCCTTTGGATCCGGATCCAATCGATACGCCACCGAGTGTGACTGTGCAACCATTTTGAAGCCATCGGAACTACAAGCCGCCAGTAAGAGGAGCGGCAAGAGCAGTGCGTAGCGATGTGGCGTGCGTCCCATATTGGCTCCAACATAGCGCCAAATCCGGCGGTGTGAACCGTTCACACACAGAGACCGCGCTTTCCACGCACCTGCGTGGGTTTGACACAGCCGCCGCACTGCTCGACAATGCCCCATTCCTCAAGAAACCACCTATGAACCTACGCACCACTGGCATCGTCGTCCTTGTTGTTCTCCTCATTGCATTGTTGGCTTCCACCATTCACTATGCGGGCAAGGCCACCGATGCAGAGACCAAGCTCAAGGCTGCGGAGTCAAGCGCGCAGGCGTCTGCGGCAGCCGCGGATGCCAACGCCTCCAAGTTGGTTGAGCAGTCCGCGAGTAGCCGCGCCGAGATTGAGACGCATCGCTCAAAGCATGAGCGGCTTTCAAAGGAGAATGCTGACCTCCAGCGACAGGCTGCCGAGGGCACCAAGGCTGCGGAGTCGCATCGCAAGACCCTGGCAGAACTTTCGTCAACTCGCGAGACGACGGAGCAACTGAAGGCCGAGCGCGACGAACTCAAGCGACAGGCCGCCCAGGCCCGCGCCGAAGCCGATGCAGAACGCGCCGCCCGAGCGGGCGCACTTGCAGCTTCAGACGCACGACCAGCTCCGACGATGGCTTCACGAAACAGCGCATCCAACGAGCCCGTTGGCCCGTCCATCTATTGGATGGAGAAGCCGTGGTACCCAAATCTTGAACTGACGAACACCATGTGGCTCTACCGCAATCCGGCCAAGACCGATGCCCAGCAGCAACTTGAGTACCGCGAAGCGGAAGCCGAACTACGGCGCCGTGGTGCGCTGAAGTAGATCACTTCGGTAGTGACTTGAGCGTCCTCGGCAGGTAGTCTGCCGCCGTGAACAGCACAGAACGACGCGTATTTCTTGTGCACGCAACTGCCTTGGCAGCATGTGGTGCATCGCTGGCCTCTCCATTTGCTGCGGGGGCTTCGGCACCATCAACACCGACGGATACGACGCCGCCCGTCCCCGCGCCACCAGTTGCAGCACTGCCGCCGATGTCTTCTGGAATCACTGCCAACACCATCGCGGAAGCAGAAAAACTTGCTGGCATCACCTTCACTGAGAAGGAACGCGCGCAGATCGTGCGCACCGTGAATTCTCTGCGCACGCAGTTTCACGAGCGCGCAGCACTGGGGTACCTGCCCAATCAACTGGCACCCGCAGAAGTATTCCGAGCTGAGCTCCCCGGAATGCCAGCGACAGTAGTCACTACTGAAGGTGATCCGTTTGAGACACCGCAATACAAGTTGGCAGCGCGCACGCCTACTGACGAAGAGTTGAACTATGAATCAATCCCGATGCTTGCCGCCATGTTGCGCGCGCAAGTTGTCAGCAGTGAACGATTGACAACATTGGCGCTCGATCGATTTGACCGCCTCAATCCAACACTCTTCTGCGCCATTACCGTGGTGCGGGAACAAGCGCTCGCACGCGCGCGTTCCATGGACGCGGAACTGCGCGCCGGCAAGGTCCGTGGACCGCTCCACGGCATCCCGTATGCAGCGAAGGACCTGCTTGATACCGCTGGCATACGCACCACCTGGGGCGCGGAGCCTTGGAAAGAGCGCGTTCCCACCAGCAATGCATGGGTCATCGACGCACTCGACCGCGCCGGCGCCGTACTCACTGCCAAGACTGCCGTTGGTGCACTCGCCTACGGAGACATTTGGTTCGGCGGCACGTGCCGCAACCCATGGAATCCCGAGCAAGGCTCAAGCGGGTCAAGCGCTGGCAGCGCGTCAAGCGTGGCTGCCGGAATCGTTCCGTTTGCCATCGGTACGGAAACACTCGGCTCCATTGTGAGTCCGTGCACCCGGTGTGGCGTCAGTGGATTGCGCCCAACCTTCGGCAGAGTCCCACGCACCGGATGCATGGCACTGACATGGTCCATGGACAAAATCGGCACCATTGCGCGCCATGTATCTGACTGCGGGATCGTGCTGGGCGCCATCAATGGATTCGATCCGCACGATGCCTCCAGTGTTTCGCAACCGTATCACTGGTCGATGCGCCAAGACGCGCGCGGCCTGCGTGTTGCCTATGTTCCAGAGTGGTTTGCAGGCGATGCAGCGGCCGGCTATCAACCCGTTCTCGATGCACTCCGCGAAGCAGGCGCAGTCCTTGTTGAAGTGAAACCACCGGTGGTGGATTCCGGCGCCCTCATGCTGCCGGTCGTCGCCGAGGGAGCGGCGGCCTTTGAAGAACTGACCCGCGGAAACACCGATGACGCGCTCGCATGGCAGGCTGATGAGGCGTGGCCAAATACATTCCGCCAAGCGTGGTTTATTCCAGCCATTGAACTGCTCCAAGCATCACGCCTGCGCCGACGTGCCATGGAAACAATGCACACGTGGTTTATGCAGTTTGACGCCGTAGTGGCTCCACCATTCGCTGGCGACTTGCTGCTGCTCACCAATTCATGTGGCCAACCATGCGTTGTGGCACGGTGCGGCTTTGAGAATCCCCAAACTCCGCGCTCGGTCACCGTGATGGCACGCAACTTTGATGAAGGCACCGCCCTCAGAGTGGCAAGTGCCATTGAAAGTCGACTTGGTAAGTGGGACCGATTCCCAGCACTTTGATCTGCCACTGGCGCCGCTTACTGCAGAGTGGCCGACACGCGCTGGCCGTCGTCCAATTCACCTTGATTGCTGACCACGATTTCCTCATCGGTGCGTAGTTCGCGACGAATGTCTTTGCCGTCCGCGGAATCCATCCACACCACGCGGGCAAGCGTTCCGTCATCAATATCAACCGCAATGCGCGCGCGGCGCGCAACACCCGCTTCAACCCGGTACAGATAGGGCACGCCACCCTGACGCACGATGGCGGCGCTTGGAATCAACGGGGTTTCTGCAAATCGTTTCACTACCAATTGCATGCGACCGTAGCTGCCGGGAATCAAGTGCGCTGCACTCCCTTCGGCAAGGCCCTTGGGGAGTTGCGGAAGTTCACGCCCCTTCAGATCGGCGTGCTGGGTCTGCTCAGACTGCGCAACAAACGCCCGGAACTCCGCCGGCGTTCCGTTGTAGATATCAATCTCAACGCGCAGTGTCCGATCTGACGGACTCAATGCAGGCGAAATCCGAGTGATGGTGCACCGAATTGGAGCACCGGATACAGAATCCATACGCAGCTCCACTTCGGTGTCCTTGCCGACAAGTTGCGCCACCGTATCCGGCACACGCATGGCCACCGTGACAATGTCCGTACGAACAATGGTGACGATCGGCATGGCGCCCGGAACGATCATGGCACTGGGAACGAACGTACCCACGTCCACCGCGCGCGACGCAATCACGCCAGCAAAGGGCGCGCGCAACTCGCCAAGTGCCACGTCTGCCGGAGTGCCTTGCACTGGATCAATGACCACCACTTTCTCGCCCTTGGTCACGGTATGACCCATATCCTTCTCAAGAAACGTGACTGTTCCAGCGACTTTGGCAAAGAGATCAGCGCGGTAGTACGGCGCAATGTTTGCAGGCTGTTCTACGCCGACTGCAAGATCTGGACCAGTCTTCGGGCGAACCGACTTCACCCGAATCGGCACAGTGTCCGCGGCTGACACCGCAACGCGGGAATCGCCGGCCGCCTTCGCGCCCACCTGCTGCGCACCCACGCGCTCCGCGACACTCAACACTACGCCAACAGAGAGCGCCACAGTGCCGATCAACCGAGCCGGTGCGTGCGCAAACCACTGCTGTTCAAGATGGTTCTTCATGGAGTGACTCCTTCGCCTGCAAGCGGCGCTTTCATTTCTTCTTCAATATCAATCATTGGCTGAACGCGGCGCACCAACAGCGTGTACATCACGGGCACCAAGAACAAGGTCAGGAACGTGGAACTCAGCATGCCACCAACCACCGCACGCGCCAGCGGAATGTTCGCTTCATGACCACGCCCGATGCCGATCGCCATAGGCGTCAGCGCTAGAACGGTTGCCAGGAAGGTCATCACAATGGGGCGAAAGCGTGTCGCTGCCGCTTCACTGATGGCCTGGTGGGCAGCAACACCTTCAAGTTGCCGTTGATTGGCAAAGTCAACAAGCAACACGCCGTTGTTCACCGCCACGCCTACCAGGAATATGGTTCCCATGAGCGACTGCACATTGAGCGTGGTGCCAGTCAGATACAACATCCATGCCACACCAATGAAACCAAGCGGCACGGTCAACATGATGACACCCGGCCCGATCCATGATCGAAACAGCGTCACTTGCAACAGATAGACCAAGACGGCTGCAAGCGCCAGACCCAATGCCAGCTGCGTAAACGAGTCGTTCATACGTTGGAATTCGCCCTTGTAAGAAATGCGCATTCCTTCCGGCAGTTCCAGCTTAGAAACCCGCGCTTCAATATCGCTTGCTACGGAAGCAAGATCGCGCCCTTCGATATTCACCAGGACGTTGGCAACACGGCGTAATCCAGCATGATTGATCTCCACTGCACCTGACGTGCGCCGCGGGGTCACCACGCTGCCAAGATTGATGGGCGTTGGTTGCAGCGCGCCCTTCACGGGCAGCGAAAGTACATCGTCCATGGTTCGGTCGACGTCCTCCGGAAATTGCACGCCCACAAAGTACTGGTTGCCAGACTGTGAGTCGATCCAGAAATTGCGATTCACTGACACACTTGAGTTGAGCGCCACCACCACTTGCAACACCACATCTTCAGCGGATAGACCCAACTCTGCCGACTTCACCCGATCAACATCAAGCACCAAATACGGCGCATCGTCGCGCTGTTGAATCCGTACATCGGCTGTTCCCTGGACAGGAGCCACCAGATCACGCACCTTGCGCGCTGTAGCGAATGCATCGGCGTTGCTGCCGCCCTCAATCTCAATATCAATCGGCGAAGACGCGCCATAGTTGAGCGCGGTGGAAATCATGCCGCCCGTATCAAGGTCAATGCGCAAGTCAGCAAATGCTGGCGTTGCCAGGAATGCTCGGCGAATGTCCCCTGCCCACTCCTGCGAACTCTTGCTGCGATTCTTCCCGAGCTGCAGACGAATCACCGCATCTTGCTGGCCGGAATTGGTGGTGTATGCCGCGGACCAGTCCGGATTCAGGCCGATCTCGGAAACAATCATTTCTCGCTCAGCGGCGGGAACGGTCTCTTTCAGGAATCGCTCCACTTCCTTGACACGTTCCTCGGTGGCATCCAAACGCAGATTGGAAGGCGCACGCAGGCGCAACACAATCTGCCCGGCGTCCACTTGTGGAAAGAACTCGCGGCCAATGAACGGCACCACTGCCAGCGAGCCAACAAAGAGTAGGCATACCGCCATCACCACCTTTGCGCGGTTTCCGAGGCACCACCGCAGGGCTGCTAAATATCCAGCAGCTAACCCATCAATGCGACGCTGAAACCGCGCCGACAATCTCGCTACTGCACCCGGCGGCCGCGTGGCGCGCTCATGTGCGTTCACTTCATCACGCGCGCGCCGATGGTCATCTGGCAGAAACTTCGCGCACATCATTGGTACAAAGGTGCGCGAGAGAATGAACGAAGTCATCATGGCAAAGCCAACCGCCAACGTCAGTGGGCGGAACAGAAATCCGCCAATACCTGGCAACAACGCAAGTGGCGCAAGCACAATGAAGGTGGTGCACGCAGCCACCATCACCGGCACCATGACCTGCGAGCAACCATCAATCGCCGCGCGAATCCGCGACTTGCCCATGTGATAATTGCGGTGGTTGTTCTCCAACTCCACAATCGCCTCATCAACAAGCGGCCCGATCGCCAAGGCCAATCCACCAAGCGTCATGGCGTTGATGGTGTTCCCCGTGGCATACAACCCAATGATGGCGCCCATGACAGCAAGCGGAATAGACATGGTGGCAATCAGCGTCATGCGCCAGTCACCCAAAAACAACAGAATCATGATGGAAACCAGCACGGCGCCCACAATTCCCTCAAACACCAGTGAGCCCAAAGCCGAACGCACCGCGACGGTTTGATCCATCACCAAATCCAGCTTGGTGCCCTTGGGAAGTCGCTCTTCCATTCCTGGAATATTGGCACGCACTCCATCTACCACACTCAAGCTGCTTGAACCACGCTGGCGGTACACTGGCACGAACACTTCGTTGCGGTCATCAATGCGCACGCGCGATGTCTGAATAGCCGATGCGTCCTCAGCGCGCCCGATGTCACGCAACAGCACGGTGGCCTGCGCGCCAAGGGTAATGGGAAGATCGTTCAAATCTTCCACACGCTCCACCATGGCATTACTGTCAAGCAGAACCTGCTCTGATCCGAAGTACGCCGTACCCGGAGTCACCATCAAATTTCCGCGCCGCAACGCTGCAACAACATCCATCGGCGCGTAGTTGCGGGCTTCCATCTTGGCAGGATCAAGGTAAATCATCACACTGCGATCACGTCCACCAACTACTACGGGCGCAATGCATCCCGGAATAGCGCCGAGCATGTTGCGCACATTGATGCGCGCAATATCCTTCTGGTGCGCATCGTCCATGGAAAGGTTGGTCACCGTCAGAATGCCAACCGGCATGGTTCCCGTTGCATCAAACGGCAGCGCTACTGGCGGCAGCGTATTAGGTGGAAGATTTGGCAGCGCACCCAACGCCAACGAGTTGGTCAGCGTCAACGCCTCATTTGGATCAATGTCGTCGCGGAAATACACCTTGACAACACTGACTCCAGGAACCGAGCGCGACTCAACAAGCCGTGCGCCCGGCGCCTGATTCACCCATCGCTCAATGCGATTGGTGATGGTCTTCTCAATGGACGAAGCCGGCATGCCCGGGTAGTACGTGAGTACCTGCACCGCCGGCGACTTGAACACCGGCAGAATGTCCACCGGAATCCGCGTCAACGACAGAATTCCCAGGATCGCTAGGACCAACGCGAACGCTGCCACCACGTACGGGTTTCGGACGGAAAGGCGAATCAGCCACATCGTGCGTCGACCTCAGCTCGGGCTCGGCACACGGCCGCGTTGAAATGTTGCTCCACGCGCTGCAGTCTAGCGATTAACCAAGAACGATTAGTTGGTATTTCGGTCGCCGCCTCCTAGGCTATGCGCTGTGACTTTCCGCCCAACTGCCACCACTGCTGTGCTCGCCGCCCTGCTTCTGGCGGCATCGGCACATGCAGCCACGCCGCCCATTGTGCGTGCGCCGCAGGATGAAATCATTTATCAAATCATGCCGATCGCCTGGCGCGATTCAAACCTCGATACCGTGGGCTCGGTGTCCACGCGCTTTGGCGACTTCGGCGGCCTCGCCGCTACGGAGAGTCTCGACTATCTGCAGTACCTCGGCGTGACGATGGTCTATCTGCAACCGATCTTTCCGTCGGCGGCGTACCACGGGTACCAACACGGACCCGCTGACCAACTCAACTCGCGCTTCGGCACTGAGGCGCAGTTCCTGGCATTTGTGGATGCAGCCCATGCGCGCGGCATCAAGGTGATCCTGGACTTTGTTGCCTACGGCATCAGCCAGAATTCGCCGTACTACGCATCGGCGTATGGAAATCCTTCAAGCATCTACGACCCGTGGCTGGCGTTCACCAACGCCGCCAACACGTCATATGTCGGCTCGCTCTACAACACCTGGAACGGCGGGCAGGTTGGTTTCATTCACTGGAACCTCACCAACGCCGCCGCAGTGAACACGGTCACCAACTGGGCCAAGAAGTGGCTTGACCCAAACGGCGACGGCAACACCGCCGATGGCGTTGACGGATTCAGACTCGACCACGCATGGGCGAGCGGTGGCGAAGGCTGGGGCGCCAACATCACCTTCTGGGAAACGTGGTGCACCGCATTGCGCACCCTGCGTCCAGATGTCTTCATCTTCTGCGAGCCGTCGGATTGGGGTAACTACGGCACTGATCTACTCACCACCAACGCCTTCAATGCGGTGATCACCAAGCCGTGGCAATTTGCTGCGCGTTCCGCGGTCACCAACCGAAACGCATCAGGTCTGTACAGCTCCATGGCAACCACCGTTGCCGCGGTGCCTGCAGGAAAGTTCATCGTTGCGCAGACCAGCGACCACGACGCCAATCGACTGGCTTCTGATTTCGGCAGCAACAATGCTCGCCAACTCGTTGCCGCTGCGATTCTCTTCACGCAGCCATTCACGCCAAACATCTACTTCGGCGACGAAATCGGCATGAAGGGCACCAAGGCGGGCGGAACCACCGACGCGAACGACATCCCCATGCGCGAGCCATTCAAGTGGCAATCGGTCGCCGGCGCTCCTATGACCAACTATGCCGCGGCCGTTGCTGGCACGCCACCTCCTACATACTCCGCCAACAACGACGGACGCAGCGTGCAAGAGCAAAGAGGCGTGGCGGGTTCGATCTTAGAGACGTATCGATCGCTCATCACCGTGCGCAAGAATTCCGTAGCACTGCGGCGTGGTGCATATCTCCCGGTCACCTGTCCGAACACTGGTATCTACGCATTCGTGCGAAGCGATGCGGCGGAGACCGTGCTGGTAGTCATCAACCTCAACTCCACCTCCGCAAGTAGCACGATTGATCTCAGTGCGTTCACGGTGCCCGCAACCGGTACCGTTCCAACGAGCCTGGAAAACGGCACAACGCTTCCGGTGATCAACGCGTCAAACAAGGGTGCGTATCCAGTCTCGCTGGCAGCGCGTTCATGGTTCATCGCGCGCGCCGCGCTTTCCATTCCGCAGGTGGTGACGCATCCAGATATCGACGGACGCTCGCTACCGACTGACGCGGGCACAGCCGCACTGCGTGCAACGCAAGTGTGCCTCTCATCGTTTGCAGACAACGTTGGCGAACTCAATCAGCTCTTCGTACACGCTGACGGTGACGCGCTGCGCGTTTCCATCACCGGCAACCTGCCGGCAGACGGCACCTCGCTCGACCTCTTCATTGATGTTGATCCAGGCGCGGGCACTGGGCAAAATCGCCTTGTGACAGCACATCTTCCTTCGCCACCCGGCGGACTCGCGCCACTTGATGGCACAACCTTTGACACTGGCTTTGCGCCCGACGCCCTCTATTACGTCAACACCGTGGGATCGCTCGTCTATGTCGATCGCGTCAACCTGCCCAGCACCGGCACGCTTGCCACGAAAGACTTCCTCGGCACCGTGGCGCTGAACTCCGGGCGCGGCGTACTGAGTGCTGGTGGAAATCCAAACAGCGTTGAAGTTGCGTTTGACAATACCAACACCGCCGGCATCACTGCTACAAGTGTTGTCAACGCTGCCACCGCCAGCGCGGGCATCGAACTACGCATTCCATTTGCAGACCTTGGACTTGCTGCTGACTTCGCAGGCTCGGTGGCGCTCACTGCGTTCATCGAACGCGTTGACGGCACCATCTCCAACCAGTGGCTCCCCGCCCTGCCCGCAGGAAGCGGCGACCTTGGCATCGCCCCCAATGCGAACAACATCGCCGGCGTGCAACACCTGACCGTGTTCCTAGGAGCAACAGCCGACCTCAACGGCGACGGCTCGGTGAACGGCATCGACCTTGGCACCCTGCTTGGCAACTGGGGACCAACGCCACCTGGCTCCGGCATCGCCCTTGGCGATCTGAACCGTGACGGCATCGTGGACGGCGATGACCTCGGCCGAATGCTCGCGCAGTGGGGCACGAACGGCTGGTGATCGGCAGCATGACGTAACGGGGTATGGTGCCGTGTGTGATCGTTCCATTAACCACTTGCGATTTCCTCGAACGCGCGGCGCTGGTCTACGGCAATCGCGTCGGAATTGTTGACGAACCAAACCAGCCTGCACCCAACATGGGCGCGTTGACCTACCGCCAAGTTGCGGAACTTGCACATCACTGCGGCGCAAATCTGCAATCACTTGGAATCGCCGTCGGAGACCGCGTTGCCATCGTTTCGCAGAACTCTGCCCGACTGTTGATCGCCCTTTACGGCGTGACTGCGGCTGGTCGCGTCTTGGTTCCCATCAACTTCCGACTCAGCGCCGCGGAGATCACGTACATCGTTGCACACTCGGGCGCGCGGCTGCTACTGGTGGACCCAGAGCTTGCCGATGCACTCCGCGATGTGCCGTGCGAACAGCGTGCCATCCTCGGTGCAGAGTCCGACGCCCTGCTCTTCAGTACGCCGCGCCACTCAGCCACGCCGTGGGCACGCGACGAGCAAGCCACTGCCACCATCAACTACACAAGCGGAACCACCGCGCGACCAAAGGGCGTGCAACTCACGCACCGGAATCTTTGGACCAACTCCGTCACCTTCGGCCTGCACCTCGGCACCAGCGATCGCGATGTGTATCTCCACACGCTTCCCATGTTCCACTGCAACGGATGGGGAATGCCGTTCGTACTTGCAGGTATGGGCGCACAGCAAATCGTGCTGCGCAAAGTCTCCGGCGCAGAAATTCTGCGCCGAATCGAACACCACGGTGTCAACATTCTGTGTGGAGCTCCGGCAGTTGTCAGCGCTGTCCTTGACGCAGCTTCCGAATGGAAAGGCCCGATCCCAGGGCGCGACCGCGTACGCATGGTTGTCGCCGGTGCGCCTCCGCCGACACGCACTATTGAGCGCGTCGAAACCGAACTCGGCTGGGAATTCATTCAGCTCTACGGACTCACCGAAACATCGCCGCTCCTCACCTTCAACCGCGGGCGCCAAGAATGGGACGGTCTTGAAACATCTGTGCGCGCACATCTCTTATCGCGGGCTGGTGCGCCTGCACTTGGAATGCATGTACGCACCGACGAACACGGCGAAGTGCTTGCACGCGGCAATGTGGTGCTCGAAAGCTACTGGCAAGAACCAGTAGCCACCGCCGCCGCAATTGAAGATGGTTGGTTCCACACCGGTGATGGCGGAACGATCGGCGATGATGGCTATCTCACCATCTCTGACCGCAAGAAGGATGTCATCATCACTGGCGGCGAAAATGTCTCATCGATCGAAGTAGAAGACGCACTCTGTTCGCACCCGGCGGTTGCGGAGGTCGCCGTGATCGGCGTACCGGATGCAAAATGGGGCGAAACCGTGAAGGCGCTCGTAGTCCTTACGCCCGGCGCCACCAGCACTGAGCGGCACCTGATCGACCACTGCCGCACCCTGCTCGCGC